>CAJOQS010000081.1 GCA_905236925.1 uncultured Lachnospiraceae bacterium
AAAACATAAGATATCTCTGAACATGAGAGGTTTCATATGCCTTATCGGTGATCGCAAGATCGTAAAACAGCTGATTGATCTTCTTGTCAAGACTTTCGATCAGCTCCTGAGTTTTTTCCAGCTGTTCGTTGTTCAGGGGTTTGGATATTATCGCGTTCGCGATCGTCTGATCCGCCTCGATCTGCTTGAAAAGACTGATCGCCTCGTCAAGTTCCTCGTCCGCTGCCATGACCATGCTGTCCATGCCTGTTTTGGTCGCGGACATGTAATATTCCGACTTGCTGTTGGTCGTGGGAACCATGTATATTGTTGTCATCGCCTCGTCGTAAAGGGCGATCGCCTCGTTGTTGACGTTGTAGGCTGCCATTTCCTTGTCGTACTTAAGCTTCTCCATGCGCTTGCGGTAAACCAGCTGGTTGTGCAGGATATCCGCGTTCTCGCTGACGGAGTTCGCAATTACATAGGAACGCAGATTAGCCTGGTCATAGGACAGGAGGTTCTGCGCGCGGAGCAGTATGTCCGAGAAGGAAAGACCGCTGGTCTCGTCCTTGAAGTTGCCGCTCTCGGCCGCGCGTTCCGCAGCATATCGCTTGATCTGGGAAAGCTTGAGGTTAAAGATATCAACGCGTGAGAGATACTCCGAGGTGACATCCAGTGTACTCAAGTTCTGTCCGACCGAAACACGGCTGACAACATAGTTTTCAAAGAAGTACTCCTTATATGCCTTGCACAGCAGCATCAGCATAGTCTCTGCAGAGCGGGACGGAACACGTCCGTTGTTTGAGAATCCGATCCGGTAGGATGTGCTGATGAAGTTGTTCTCTCCGTGTGAGGTTCCTTCATGTGTGGCTTCAACGGAGATGCACTCGGCAAGCGTATCCGTCGTCACAAGCCCCTCCAGACCCGCATAGCTGATCACGCGCTGAAGCACGGGCTCGGTCTTGAGCTCATACATATTGAAACGTGTGGAGTTCGGCGTCAGTCCGTCCGATGCCTGCGTGTAATTGAGCGACATCGTAACCGTTGCCGTTCTCGGTCTCACGATCGCAAGATCGCCGATAAAAAACGCGATCAGAAGAAGAAGCAAAAACGCGCTTCTGCGTCTGCGTTTCCCGAGATAAACGGATACGATCTTGCGAAAACGGAGTTTGCCGCCGCTCTCGCCGTTCTGGCTGCCTTCAGGGGAAACCAGTTGATTTGTCATATTCACGAAACCGCCTCCGTATTCAGAATATTGGGATGCCTGTTTCAGCACCAGTTAACATCTATAACAACCAGTTCGGGAGTATTGTTGATTCGAAGACCCAAACCTGAACCTCCCATACCGCCGCTTATGATCAGCTTTCTTCCGCTGCCCATGTTATACTCTCCCCTGCAGAACTTCGGCAGGAGCTTCTCCTCGTCCGAATACACTCCTCCGATCCACGGCAGGCGCACGATTCCGCCGTGCACGTGTCCCGCAAGACCCAGGTCATACGGATAGGGCGCGAGCTTCTCGGCAAACAGGATCGGGATATGTGTTATCAGCACACTGAACATATCGCTTCGGAATTCCATCTTGTCAAGGGCTTCCCTGGCTCCGTACATATCAACTCCGGCCTCGGTGCCCTCGATCCCGATAAGCTGGATCGTATTGTTCCCAAGAGTGACGAGTTCCGTCTCATTGCGAAGCATATGCACTCCGGCTTCGGTGAAGCGCTCAACCAGCTTCTTGTCTCCGCTGCCCAATGAAGGATACATGCGCTCGCTCTCATGGTTTCCGAGCGCGCCGTAAACCGGTGCGATCTCGGTGAGCTTTCTGCAAAGATCCAGCATCGGCTGATAATCTGCATCATCGCGGTTGATGATATCACCGCCGAGCAGAATGATATCGGGGGAAAGCGATGTGATATCCGAGATCAGCTGTGAGCTGCCCTCTCCGTACTCTCTGCTGTGAAGGTCCGCGATAAACACAATCCGCAGATTCTCGGTTACATAACCCGAAACCTCCTGATAGAACTTGATCCGGTAATGATTCTGGGAATACAGCATGCTTGAGACGCAGTAAACCAGCAGACAGATGATCGATATCAGCACACAGAGCCACCCGCTTCTGCCTCTTCTGCGCGACTTCTTTTTGGGTTCAACATCCTCGCTCACAGCCTGTTCAGTCACATTCCCGTTTTCATTTAAAGTCTCTTCAGCCTGCTTCGACTTTTTTTGCTTCTTGCCCATTTCTACTCCTGTAATTGCTTTTTCTTAATCTCATTATTTGCTTTATTTATCACTATATTATAAACCTCAATGTCCGGAAAGGTCAATATTTCGTACCTTGCGAGGCTGTTCAGAGAAGACGGTCACTCAGTTCTCCGAACTGTTCAAGAGTCAGTGCCTCTCCCCTGACGCTCTCACTCAGACCCATACCGGAAAGCGCAGCAGCCACCTGCTCCTTTGTAAATGAAAGCTCCGGGGAATTAACAATGCCGTTCTGCAGAGTTTTCCTGCGCTGGTTAAACGAGGCGCGGATCAGAGCGAACATAAGCTTTTCGTCGCGTACCTTAACCGGAGGTTCCCTGTGCAGGGTCAGGCGTATCACTGCCGATCCGACATTCGGTCTGGGCATGAAGCAGTTAGGCGGTACGTTGGCGGCTATATAGGCCTCCGCATAGTACTGAACCGCCAGCGAAAGGGCGCCGTAGTCCTTGCTTCCCGGCCCCGCCTGCATCCGATCGGCCACTTCCTTTTGCACCATGACCGTGATATTGTCGATAGGAAGGCGCTCCTCGAGCAGCTTCATCACAATAGGCGTCGTGATATAATACGGCAGATTGGCCGCGACCTTGATCGGACGCCCGCCGTTTTCCTCATCGATCAGCTTCTTGAGATCGAGCTTCAGAACATCTTCGTTAATGATCCTGAAATTGTCATACCCGGACAATGTGTCGTTTTCCAGTATCGGCACCAGCGTCCGGTCTATCTCCACGGCGATGACCTTTCCTGCATTCTCGCAAAGATACTGGGTCATCGTTCCGATACCGGGTCCGATCTCGAGTACGGTATCTTCACGCGTGATCCCTGCTGCCGCGATTATCTTGTCAAGGACGTGCGTGTCGATCAGAAAGTTCTGCCCGAACTTCTTCTGAAACACGATATGATATTTATTGAGTATTTCTATCGTCCGCTTAGGATCACCCAGATAAGCCATTATAATTCCCTTTCCGTAATTCACATTTTTTTCACGTTAATAACAAATATACTTCACCGATTGTCTGTATCATTGACACATCAACGCCGGAGCGCTCCGGCTGAATCTTATTGACTGATCAGTATCGACTAATCATTCGAAAGGAGTCTGTATTCTATGAGAAAACCTATCAAAACAGCGATGGCGGTTCTTCTGGCCCTTACTATCGTTCTCGGTACAGCCGGAACGTATACCAATGCTGCCGGGGAAAACGCAAATACTCAGACCGGAAGCACTGAAGCTCCGGCAATGCCTGAGGGGTCGACACCCCCCGAAATGCCTGACGGATCAAATCCTCCTGCACAGTCCGATGGAACAACACCTCCCGCGAAGCCCGATGGTTCAATGGGCGGCGCACCCGGCGAAAACGGTGGTCCAGGCGGCCCCGGAAGCACCTCTGCAAATGTAACATATGATGCGGTTAAGACTGTTTCCGAAACGACCGAGGAATCCGGCATGACCATCAATTCGGACAAAACTGACGTTATCGCGCTTCTTGTAAACGGCGGAACAGTAACCGAAAATAGTCTGACCGTAACAAAGACCGGCGATTCCAACGGCGGAGATAACTGCAACTTCTATGGACAGAACGCGGCAGTTCTCGTAAAGGACGGAGCAGTATTAAATATCGACGGTGCCACTATCACAACAGACGCAAGTGGCGCGAACGGTGTCTTCTCATACGGAGGAAACGGTGGAAAAAACGGCGCTGAAGGCGACGGAACAACCGTCAATATCTCGAATTCAGCGATCACCACTACCGGCAGCGGCAGCGGCGGTATAATGACAACAGGAGGCGGAACGACCAATGCCACGAACCTTACTATTACTACGAGCGGTCAGTCTTCTGCAGCGATAAGGACCGATCGTGGCGGCGGAACGGTGAACGTGGAAGGCGGAACCTATACTACAAATGGACTTGGATCGCCAGCTATCTATTCTACTGCGAATATTACAGTCAAAAATGCGACTCTCACCTCTACACTGTCAGAGGGTGTGGTCATAGAAGGAAAAAATACAGTCACTCTTGAAAATGTCGAACTTACGGCTAACAATACAAAGACCAACAGCAACGCTACACACTATGATACAATCTTTCTGTATCAGTCGATGTCAGGAGATGCAGACAGCGGAACTTCTGTATTTACGATGACCGGAGGTTCCCTTACCGGCAATAACGGCGAAATCATTCATGTGACTAATACAAGTGCGATCATCAATCTGTCCGGCGTTACAATTACCAATAAGGATAAGGACAATGTCCTTCTTACCGTAACGAACGACGGCTGGAAGGGATCGGCCAATACGGCTGTGCTCAATGCATCTTCCCAGATTCTTGAGGGGCATATCATCGTAAGCAATGCTACCGTTAAGGATTCCAATAAGTCTACCCTTACACTGAACCTTAAGGACGGTTCTGGCTTCCTTGGTGACATTAATACGGACGAATCCGACAGGGGAACAGTAAATGTGACCATCGAAGCAGGTTCGCTCTGGGAGCTTACCGACGATTCCTATGTCGATTCACTTACAGGAGCCGGAAGCATTAATTACAACGGATACACACTTTATGTAAACGGAAAGGCCTATACTGCCGATTCGCCTTACGGCGGGCTGAACACTACAACGGATAAGGTCGAAAGCATTACCATTGCAAAGAACTCGGTAGTTTTTAAAAACGTAACAAAGACCTTCAAAGCAGAAACACTTGCAACAACAGCGAAAAAATACAGTGTCATCAAGACTTCGGGCGGCGGCAAGGTCAGTGTTGTAAAGTACTACGGCAGCTCAGCAGACTATATCAAGGTTACATCAAAGGGAAAAGTAACCGTAAAAAAAGGAACGCCGGCAGGAACTTACAAAATCAAGATAAAGGTTGCCGAAACCGATGGATACTCAGTTGCCACAAAGATCATCAAGATAAAGGTCAAATAATAGGCTGATCCGGATCCAACCGGAAGAATCTCAATGCGTTCTCAAATGTGGCACGTTCTGCCGCTGACGGATCGATGCCCTTTATGTCCGCTATCGCAGCTGCAACGGAAGTAAGATAGCTGCTGTTGTTGCGGGTACCCCGGTGGGGTTCGGGAGCCAGATACGGGCAGTCGGTTTCAAGAAGTATACGATCGAGAGGGGTCTGATCAACGACCTCTCTCAGTTTTTTTGCATTTTTGAAGGTTATCACACCGCCGACACCCAGATAAAAACCCATCTTCAGATACTCTGCGGCCAGCTCGGGGCTGTAGGAGAAGCAGTGCATGTCGGCCCGAAGCTCTCTTCCGGCCCTTTTTTCACTTTCAAACATCCCGCGGACGATCGTCATCGTGTCTTCCGCGGCATCGCGGCTGTGTATCTCGATGGGAAGCCCGAGCTCCACCGCAAGCTCCCACTGTCTGATAAATGCCTGTTTCTGTACTTCCGCGGGATATATATTCCAGTGGTAATCAAGCCCTATCTCGCCAACAGCGACCACCTTGGAATCCTTTGCCAGCTTCCTCAGTTCATCGAGCCCGAGCACTTCTCCCGAGTCAGATACTATCTCTCCCGCATTATCGGGATGTACTCCGACCGCGGCATATATAAATCCGTTTTTTCCTGCCAGCTCAACGCTTCGTTTCGAGGATGCCAGATCGGCACCGCAGTTGACAACTCTTCCGATGCCTGCTGCCTCAAGCCTCTCCAGAACTGCGTCACGGTCATCGTTGAAGGCTTCATCGTCATAATGAGCGTGTGTATCAAAGATCATTGCCGTTATCTCCTTTTTTTGCCCGTGATCAGGAACACGGCAAGGCCTACCAGCAGTACAAAGCTGGCAACTCCGATTCCGACTGCAACCGGAGTAACGGTCTTAAGATCGATCAGTTCCGAAAAAGAGGGTATCTCAGCCTGCTTGCCCTGTGACATCGACAGCGAGCTTATATCCACGCCTTCAAACGCAACATCAACGGGGATCATGAAGGACGGCCAGCTCTTTTCGAACATCGCCCCGTTAAGGGTATCCTTGGCCTCGTAATAGATGATGTCCGCCATCCCGACTACTTTATCCCCGTAATTGTATGTGATGCTTCCGATAACGTTGTTTCCATGTCCTATATCGGCTTCGGAATTGAAGGTAATGCTCTTGACTGTTTCCCGGGGGAGAACAGAATCAGGCAGGATCACCAGTCCGCCGGCTCCCGAACTTGAAAGCACGGGCGTACGGTCCTCGTTGAATTCGTCTATCTCACCGCTGAACACGGAGGGGAAGCCCGCCTCGGCAACGCCGAGATCGCTCATCCTGTAGGTTTTGAAGTTGTCGAAGCAATAATCCAGAAGGGTCTTCGAATCGGTATATACCTTGGCCCAGGTCTCGGCATGCATGACTACGGAAATGATGGTCATACCGTCCTTCTTCGCGTAGGTTACAAGCGCATATCCGGCCTGCGTCGTGGCTCCCGTCTTACCTCCGATGCAGTAATCGTAGCGCATCGTCTTGTTCAGGAACCAGTGATGATTCGTAAGAAGCTTCGCCTCGTTCTTGTTGGTGGACGGCATCGCATAGGTCACCGTACCGGTTATCTTCATGAATTCGGGATTGAGATACGCCGCCCTCGATATCAGCGCCAGATCGTAAGCGCAGGTATAATGATCCTCGTCATGCAGACCGTGTGAATTGGCAAAATGTGAATGCTCGCAGCCGAGTGACGCGGCCTTGGCGTTCATCATTTTGATAAACCTCGCTATCGATCCGCCCACATGCTCGCCGACCGCATAGGTCGCTTCATTGGCCGATTCAAGCATGATCCCGTACAACGCCTGCTCCATCGTGATCTGTTCGCCCTCGACCAGTCCCATTCGCGAGCTTGTCTTTGAAACATAGTTGTCCGCGGCGTAGCTGACCGTGACGATCTCATTCATGTCGCTGTTTTCAAGGGCTACAAGGGTTGTAAGGATCTTGGTCGTACTGGCGGGATAGAACCTGTCATAGACATTTTTCGCGTATAAGATGCTTCCGGTGCTTGCCTCAATGACAATAGCTCCGTCCGCGCTGATATCCGGGCCCGCAGGCCATGCAAGACCGTCTCCTTCATCCGCGCTTACAGATCCGGTGCTTCCGCCGGCTGTATTTATTATGAGCATAAGCAATACGAGTATTGCCAGTATCCGTTTCTTCATTTTTACTCCAAAAACTCTTTTTTTCGATATTACTCCACTTTCATGCTATCAAAAAAAGTTGTCGCCGTCAAACTGAATGGGCACTCCGCCTCCGCGGTTGAATAAATCCCCGAATCTGCTATAATCTGATACAAAGCATATCAAGGAGTTCTATCGTGCAGATCAGCGGAAAGAAAATGTTGGGATACAGGCTCTACGGCCTCTTATACCGTGTTTTCTCCCTGCTCCCGGTTGAAGGGAACAGGGCTTATTTCATTATGACTCACGACAGCTCTCCCGAGAGCAACTGCGGAGTCATGAAGGCCCTTATGCAAAAAAAGGGATTTCGGTGTGACACGCTGACCCGCAGGGAGGCTTCTTCCGCGCGTTTTATCGTCCGCTCCGCTTACCGTTTGGCCCGAAGCCGTCATATCCTCTGCGATAACACGTTCCTTCCGCTCTCATGCCTCAGACTGCGCAGGGGAAGCACTCTTACCCAGCTCTGGCACGGCACCGGTACCATAAAGAAGTTCGGTCAGGACGTCAACGAAGGCGGACTCGCGAAGCTCGAAGCGCGGTGCGGCAGCAATATTACCAATCTGATTGTCAGTTCCGACGCGACCCGTGAGATTTATGCCGGCTGCTTCGGCGTTCCGGTCAGCAGGGTTCATGTGCTCGGGCTTCCCAGGACCGATGCCTTATTCAGTCCCTCTTTTTCCGCCGATTCCAGAAGAAGGCTCGAAGACAAATACCCTTCGCTGAAGGGCAGGACTCTTGTACTCTACGCTCCCACTTTCAGGGACGATAAAAACAACGAACAGCGCCAGTTTGCAATGATACGCTCCTTCGTCGATAACTTTGTCAGGACTCTTCCTGACAGCTTCTGCCTGGGGCTCAGACTGCATCCCTTTGTTTCCTCGGGACTCGGACTCGATTCCTCCCTGCAGCTCCTTGAATCCGGGCGTGTTATCGATCTGACGCATTTCCGCGGGACCAACACATTGCTTGGCGCCGCAGACATCCTCATCACTGATTATTCGTCCATCATCTTCGAATACTCTCTCCTGCGCAGGCCCATGCTCTTTTTCGCATACGATCTTGATGAATTCGAGCGACGCGGACGCGGCTTCTACCGTGATTACCGCTCCTATGTCCCCGGTCCCGTGATCACCGAAGAGGCCGAGCTTATCGAATGTATCAGGCAAGCTGTCTCAGAAAACAAAAACAGCGCGGAACATGTCCACGCTGCTGTTATTGATGATTTTATCGCCGATTCCTACGCCTATACCGACGGCGGTTCCGCCGAACGCATACTTGCCCTGCTCACAGAGGAGACCGGGTGACGGATACTCCGCCTTTTATCTTGTAAAGCTTGTCTCCAGTTCGTTGGAGAGGTTTACGATGCGTCCCATCTTTTCACTGATGTTATCGATCGCGGTATTCTGCTCCTCTACGGTTCCCGATATCTCCGATATCGCGTCGGTGCTGTCCTTCGTGCTGGCAACCATGGCATCCATGTTCCTGCGGATCTGACCGAACTGTTCCCTGATATGCTCGATTATCTCATATTCCCGGTCAACGTTTTCCTTTGCGGCGTTCGTTGTCGATGTGATATTCTCAAAGAACGTCAGAATATCATCAACCTTGCCGACACTCTTTCCTGCTGCTTCTGCACCCTCCGAAATCTCCTTTGCCACATCCACAACACGCTGCTTCAGCTGTTCTATGATGTTTCCGATGTTGCTTGCCGCGCTTGAGCTGGAAAGGGAGAGGTTACGTATCTCGTCCGCTACAACAGCGAAGCCCCTTCCGGCCTCGCCGGCTCTTGCTGCCTCGATCGAGGCGTTAAGCGAAAGCAGGTTGGTCTGTTCAGCGATTGAGTCGATTTCGTCCAGAATGGAGGATATGCGTCCCATTTCGTCAAGCAGCGACTCGGTGGCACTCTTCGCTCCCGAAACGGTGCCCTCCATACCCGTTATAAAATCCTTGGCCTCCACAACCGCTCCGTTGCCCTTTTCAACCGCACCGAGAACGTTGGCAAAGCCCGTATCCATCTGTCTTGCAAGTGAATAGTTGTCGTCGATGTCCTTGTTCGCGCTGTCAACAGATTCCACAACATCCGCCGCCGAACGTGCAGTTTCGGATACGATCCCGCTCATTTTCTCGGTAGCATCGGAAACATTCCTGCTGTCCTCGATAAGCACCTGAAGAGCCGACTGAGATTCGTTGATGGTTTCATTGAGCTTGGCAGATATATCATTGGCAAGCTGCTCGTTCTGCCTGATCTGCACAAGTGTTTCTTCCGATTCCTCGACGATACCCGAACCTCTCTTTACACATTTGTAAATGAGTACTGCAGTGATGATGTAAAGAGCTATCTTTGTAATTCCGCCCCCAAAACTGCCTGTACGTCCGTCAACGATCGTGGGATCGAGGAAAAGTGCTACAGTTGCGGCGGATATGAATATCACCGAGAAAAACTTGATGATCCTTTTTAGAAAGTAGGTTGCTGCCATTGCAAGCAGGACATAGTTAGCAAAGAACGCGATCCCGTTTCCTCCGGAAAGCCAAGAAAAGACCAGCGTTCCGAGTGCCGGAGGCAAAACAAGGAAGAGACCCTTTTTCTCGTCCTCAATGTTGAGCTTATATGAGACTGTCGAAATGATTCCGCAGCAGACCATAACTATGATCTCCGTTATGGTGCTCGTCGTGATGCCGAAATTCGTGTATGCCAGTCCGATGAGAGCCAGAACCGCTATCCAGATTATTATCAGATTACTGCGATGAATTCTATCCATTTTTCCTCCTGTATGCAGAAGATATTCGGGTTGTCTTCCCGTACCGCAATTCTACATGGCTATGCCGAGAGCTGTCAATCAGAAAGACTAATAAAATGAATATAAAAAAACATTTTTTGGGTGGAAAACAGAATGTGTTTATGATAAAAATAATTCATGTACAATTATATCGAACGGCATACTACGTTCGTCGAAAGGATATATGATGAATTTCAGCATAAAACGTTTTATATGCATAATATGCATTCTGGCTGTAACGACCACCGCTTTCGGAGCTTTCTTTCCTGCCGGTACGGCACTTGCCTCAGAACATTCTGATTATGCGGACGAGCTGCGCGCCGTCTGGATAGCATATTACGATTTTGATCCCTCCAAATACAGCAACGGCGATGAATTTACGGATTATATCGCAGAAATGTTCGACAATGTTGTCGACCTCGGAATGAACGCGGTCATAGTTCATGTAAGACCCTTCAGCGACGCAATGTACAGATCGGATTATTTCCCCTGGTCCAAGTATGCTTCGGGCAAGCAGGGCGTTGACCCGGGCTTTGATCCGCTTGAGATCATGATAGAGGAAGCCCACGATCGCGGCCTTCAGATCCATGCCTGGCTTAATCCCTACAGAGTCACGGGCAGCGGGAATACCGACCCCAAATCTCTCGCAAAGAGCAATCCCGCACGCAAATATCTGACCAACAAAAAAACAGGCGACGACCGATATGTGCTGTCATATCACAACCAGCTCTACTACAATCCCTCGATCTCCAAGGTAAGAAAGCTTATCATCAACGGTGTAAAGGAGATCGTTGAAAACTATGCTGTTGACGGCATCCATTTCGACGATTATTTCTACCCTGCCTTCAGCGAGGAGACCTATACCGTTTATTTCGATGCTCCGGAATATGAAGCCTATGCCGCCAAGCAGGCCGCTGCAGGCAAAACTGCGATGAGCATTGAAAAATGGCGCAAGAACAACGTCAATACACTGGTTTCGGGTGTTTACAGCGCGATCAAGAAGATCAACCCCGACTGCGTCTTCGGCATCAGTCCCGGAGGCTACATCGATTATTACAAAAACGATTATTTCCGCTGGTATGTGGACTATCAGACATGGATGAGCAAGCCCGGGTACATCGATTACATCTGCCCCCAGTTGTACTGGTCGTTCAATACTCTCAATACCTACCCGTATTATGAAACGCTCCTGAAGTGGGAAGCTGCCTTAAAATGCGATTCGGTCAAGCTGTATGTCGGCCTTCCCGCATACAAGATGAACCAGAAGGTCAAGATATCCGATTCCTTCGGCAATGATTCGGAATTCTACAATCAGTTCACTCTTGCAAACATGGTAATGGCGGCGCGGTCCACAGGTAAGACATCCGGATTTGTGTTCTTTGATTATGCGGATATGGTTGCTTCGAGAAATGCCAGGGCTGTTGAGAATCTCATGATGGTTTTTGATAGATAAGGTTTAGAGGAGACTCAATGAAATTTGTTTTTGCTTCCGATTCATTTAAGGGCACTTTGACTTCTGCCCGTATAGCAGAACTTCTGACGATCGCCGCACACGAGACCTTTCCCGACTGTGAAACGGTCGGACTCAGTGTAGGCGACGGAGGTGCCGGTACCGTTGATGCGGTTATCGGCGCGCTTGGCGGAACAAAAAGAACCGTAACCGTACACAATCCCTTTATGGATGAGATCGCGGCTTACTACGGTCTTTTTCCCATGCCCGATTCCGAAAAAACCGGAGCAATTATCGAGATGTCCGCCGCATCCGGCATCACCCTTATTCCGGGCGACAGGCTCAATCCCGCCCGTACAACGACCTACGGAACCGGTGAGCTTATACGGGACGCCCTCGAACAGGGCTGCAAGAGCATCATGATAGCTATCGGCGGAAGCGCCACGAATGACGCGGGTATCGGTGCGCTCAGAGCTCTAGGCTGCAGGTTCCTTGACCGCGACGGCAACGAAGTCGGTGCCTCCGGCGGTACAGGATCCGATCTTGCTCTTATTGCCTCGATCGACACTTCGGGACTGTGTCCTCTTGTAAAGGACGCGGAAATAACCGTTTTATGCGATGTCGATAATCCGCTGACAGGTCCCGATGGAGCCACTTTCACTTACGCACGCCAGAAATGTCCTCCCGATATGGATCCCGATTACAGAAACGAGATCATTTCGGGTCTTGAGACCGGTATGAATAATTACGCGGGGGTTCTTAAAGAAACGTTTGGAACAGATCCTGATTACATTCCCGGTGCCGGTGCGGCAGGGGGACTCGGTGCTTCTTTGACGCTCGCTCTCGGAGCAAAGCTGAGGCGCGGGATCGAAATGATCCTTCAGATCATAGGTATCGACGAACACCTGAAGGGTGCCGATCTGTGCATAACCGGTGAGGGCCGCCTTGACTGGCAGTCCTTCCACGGAAAAACCGTCGCCGGTGTCGCTGTCCACTGCAAGGCGTCCAATGTACCGCTGATCGCGATCGTCGGTACTACAGGCACGGGCTATGAAGCCGCTTTTAATCTTGGCATTATGGACATTATCAAAACAGCCGGTGACGGTCCCAAGGAAAAATCGATGATGAACCCCGAAGAATATTATCTCCGGGCCGCCAGAACTTTCTTCAGCTCGCTGAAGGGCGGAAATTCATAATATCAGAAACGTATCTCTTTCGGCGCGGCTCCGAAGGAACTGATAATGGCTACGGCATCCTCGAAGTAGAAAACTTCCGTGTTGTCATCGTTTTCATCGTACATTCCGCGAAGGTTGGGATATTCGTCAAGCATGTGCTTTTTTGCTTCAACACGCTCATCTGCAATAAGCTTTCCGCTCACGCGGATCCACTGTCCGTCCGCAAAGGCGCATATCTCAGCCTTCGGGTTCGCGTGAAGCTGATGCGATACAGGCTTGATCTTTCCGGTCTGGATATAAAGCCTGCCATCAAATATCGCAACGGTTCCGAAAGGTCTTACTCTGGGCTGGTCCCCTTCAACAGTTGCCAGATAATAGGTTCCGCATTTCTTCAAAAAATCGTAAACTTCCTGCATGTTTATCTCCCTTCTGATCTTCACGATGCGCCGATTCACATCCGGTTCCATTATAGCATATTTTCAGTCATGCCGCTCATCGGAATTTGTCCATACCTCGCAGAATCTTGCGTTGAACGAGGGCTCCTCGCCCGCAACGTAGATATGGCTTTTATCTCCTATCACGCTTGCCCTGAAAT
>CAJOQS010000082.1 GCA_905236925.1 uncultured Lachnospiraceae bacterium
AGGGTTATGCTGATCCATGAACTGTGACAGCTGCGAGCTTCCGAAGAACTCCTTTACTGCCGCGGTCACGGGCTTGATATTGATAAGGGACTGAGGGCTTACGCCTTCAAGATCCTGTGTTGTCATTCTTTCGCGGACAGTACGCTCCATACGAGCCAGACCGATTCGGTACTGGTTCTGAAGGAGTTCGCCCACGCAGCGGATACGACGGTTTCCAAGGTGATCGATGTCGTCCTTGAAACCGATCTCGTGCTCGAGGTGCATATTGTAGTTGATCGAAGCAAGGATATCCTCTTTGGTGATATGCTTGGGGATCAGCTCGTTGATATGACGCCTGATCTGTTCCTTGAGTTCGTCCTTGTTGGTGTATTCTTCAAGGAGCTTCTTCAGTTCGGGATAATAAACGGCCTCATTAACACCGAGTTCCCTGAGCACTTCCCCGGTGCACTTGAAGGGAACATGAGCGGCAAGATCGACCATTCTGTTTGTAAGGACCTTGACATTGCGCTCCTCGGCCTGAACCGTGATCGAGAAAACGCCCGAATTCTGGATCTTGTTGGCAAGCTCGGTGTCGATAGTCGATCCTGCCTTCGCGATGATCTCGCCGGTCTCGGTGTCGACAACATCCTCAGCCAGAACGCTTCCTACCACCCTGTTGTGAAGGTGGAGCTTCTTATTGAACTTATAGCGTCCTACCTTTGCAAGATCATAACGTCTTGCGTCGAAGAACATTCCGTTCAGGAGAGATTCAGCACTCTCAACGGAAACAGGCTCACCCGGACGGAGCTTCTTGTAAAGTTCCTTAAGACCTGCCTCATACGAATCCTCCTCGGGAGGGTTCTTCTCGAGGGAAGCAAGGATCTTGGGCTCCTCACCGAACATCTCGATGATCTCGGCGCGGGTTCCGATGCCGAGAGCGCGGAGGAAGGTCGTAACCGTTACCTTACGGTTACGGTCCACACGAACGTAGAAGACATCGTTGGAATCCGTCTCGTACTCAAGCCATGCTCCGCGGCTGGGAATTACCTGGCTGGTGTAGAGCTTCTTTCCGAGCTTGTCATGTGCAATGTCAAAGTAGATACCGGGAGAACGTACCAGCTGGCTGACGATAACACGCTCAGCGCCGTTGATAACGAATGTTCCGGTTTCGGTCATAAGAGGGAAATCACCCATGAATATCTCATGGTCCTTGATAACATCCTCGTCCTCTTTATTATGAAGCCTAACCTTAACCTTCAGAGGTGCAGCATAAGTAGCATCACGCTCCTTACACTCTTCAATGGTATACTTGACGTCATCCTTGCACAGCTGGAAGCTGATGAATTCAAGACTCAGTTTTCCGTTGTAGTCCTCGATTGGAGAGATATCGTGAAATGCCTCGGTGAGACCTTCAGTAAGGAACCATTCGTATGATTTCTTCTGAACCTCAATGAGGTTGGGCATCTCAAGTACTTCCTTCTGTTTCGAGTAGCTCATTCTTACGCCCTTGCCGACGTGGATCGGACGTATTCTGTTCTTTTCAATCATTGATGTTTTCACCTCTCGAAAGTATTGGCGGGACCTGCAATTTTCACACAAAAGCCACAAGACAATAAACCTTTTCTAACAAAAAGGCTCGCCTCGTGTCGTTGTTTAAAAAAATATAAAAATCCCATTGCAATATCTGTAAAATATGCTATAATAATATCGTATGGGCGCACTGGTCCACAGATATGCATTGTTCATAGTATCATCATTTTGTCAAAGTGTCAACAGACTTTTTTGCTGTGACGCTTTTTTTATTTTTTGTATACCGAAGCGCGGGCGGCAACGGGATATTTCACCGCAAAACAAGATCTTATCGTTTTGCGGTGAAACACCCTGCGGCGCCCGCGCTATTTTCAGATTTGGATTAATAAACCAGACCTTCCCGTAAGATTTTACTTAATATAATGCGTCACAGTCAGTTGTCCTGAAAGTTCGAGTGCCGGGGTGTGCCGAGGGGAAGGATTATGTTGTCGTAGGTTTTCTTGAAGAAGTACGACGTTGCGGCGGCGGACATGATCTCTGCTATCGGGAAGGACCACCATACATAGTCAACACTTCCGATCAGCGAGAGCAGGTATGCGGCGGGGATCAGGACTACGATCTGTCGCATTATTGAGTTGATCATGCTGTATACGCTCTTGCCAAGTGCCTGGAACAGCGATCCCGTTACTATGCAGTACGCAGCCACAGGGAAGTGAACTCCTATTATCCTGAGGGCAGTGACGCCCATCGCCTTCATTTCATCGGAGGCATCAAACAGTCCGAGCAGTACATCCGGTATCAGCTCAAAAGCAGCCACACCGACGATCATCATGGCAGTTGCAAAGATCCAAGCAAACTTCCATGTCTTCATCATTCTTTCTCTCTTGCCCGCTCCGTAGTTATACGCGACTATCGGGATCATTCCGTTGTTAAGTCCGAATATCGGAAGGAAGATAAAGCTCTGAAGCTTAAAGTATACTCCGAAGACTGCGACAGCCGTCGAGGAGAAGCCGATCAGTATCTTGTTCATGATATATACCATGACCGAGCCTATCGACTGCATGATGATAGACGGTATTCCTATCTTGTATATCTGTCCGATAAGGGCTCCGTCGGGTCTGAATCCGCGCAGGCGGATATGGATCTCCGGGTTTCTGGTGAAATTGAAGAATGCCGCGAAGACCGCCGCTACGCACTGGCCTATAACTGTAGCTATGGCAGCGCCCTTTACTCCCATTGCAGGGACTCCGAAGTATCCGAATATAAGTATAGGGTCGAGGATGATATTGATCACCGCACCGGTTCCCTGAGTTATCATAGTTAAAAATGTCCGTCCGGTGGAGGTCAGCAGGCGTTCAAATACAAACTGACCGAATATTCCGATCGAAAATGTCAGGACTATAGACAGATAGTCCATGCCGTATCCGATGATCTCGGCGTCGCTCGTCTGGCTCCGGTAAAAGGGCTCAACGACCGTGCAGCCTATCACCAGAAACAGGAGAAAGCTTAAGAACGAGAGGAAGATGCCGTTGACCGCGGTCTTGTCCGCCCTGTCGAAGTCCTTCTCTCCCAGAGCGCGGGAAAGGATCGCATTGATGCCGACGCAGGTTCCGCCGCCAAGTGATATCATCAGAGTCTGGAGCGGAAATGCCATTGATACGGCAGTAAGCGCATTTTCGCCGACACGTGCAACGAATATGCTGTCTACGATGTTATACAATGCCTGGACGAGCATGGATGCCATCATAGGCAGTGACATGTTCATCAGCAGCTTGTTTACGGGCATGACGCCCATCTTGTTTTCTTCCATTTTGCATTACCTTTCATGGTACAGCAAAGACCTCCGGGGTTAACCCGAAGGTCTTTGGGAAAATCATTACTGGCTCAGAATTATTTAAGGGTAACCTTAGCGCCTGCTTCTTCGAGCTTCTTCTTGATCTCTTCAGCCTCAGCCTTGCTTGCGCCTTCCTTGATAACCTTGGGAGCGCCGTCAACAGCGTCCTTAGCTTCCTTGAGGCCAAGTCCGGTGATCTCACGAACAACCTTGATAACCTTAACCTTCTCAGCGCCAGCTTCGGTAAGCTCTACGTTGAACTCGGTCTTCTCTTCCTCAGCTGCTGCTGCGGGGCCTGCTGCTACAACAACACCTGCTGCAGCGCTAACACCAAACTCTTCCTCGCAAGCCTTAACAAGCTCGTTAAGCTCTAAAACAGACATGCCCTTGATAGCATCGATAAATTCCTGTGTAGTCATTTTAATATCCTCCGTAATTAATTAATGTGTTGCGCCTGTCATGCGCACGAATCAAGCGGTTTCCTGCTGCTTCTCGGCGATCTGCTTGAGAACGCGTGCGAAGTTGGTAACAGGTGACTGCAGTGAACCAAGTAACTTGGAAATAAGTACTTCCCTTGAAGGGATAGTTGCGATAACCTTGCATCCTGCCTCATCGTAGTAGGTTCCGTCGATAACGCCGGCCTTGAACTGAAGAGCGGGGATGTTCTTCATGTTATCGGCTAAGATCCTTGCAGGTGCCGTAGCGTCTTCCTTAGCGATAGCTACCGCTGTTGTTCCCTCGAGAATCTTGTCAAGCTGAGCATAATCGGTTCCCTCGAAAGCTCTCTTAAGGAAGGTGTTCTTGTATACCTTGTATACAACACCGGCTTCTCTTAAGGACTTACGAAGAGCGGTATCCTGCTCAACGTTGATTCCGCAGTAGGTAACAACCACAACAGCCTTGGCATCCGCAATGTGGCCCTTGATCTCGTCGATGATGGGGGCCTTGAGTTCAACCTTTGCCATTTGATTTTCCTCCTATATTATTTGTGGGAGGCGATAATAAAATCGGCCCCCCTGCCTGAACAGGAGAGCCGTATAAGTCATAATCATAAACAGATACATTCTCATCCTCGGCGGGCGATCCCTAAGGGATTCTTACGCAGCGCCTGGATTGCTCCCGCGCTTACACCAGCTGTCTTCGGGCAAGGTCGTGAAAACCACAACCTCAAGCATACTATCATGTAAATGATCAGATGTCAAGAACTTTTTTATCCGATATTTCCCGCGATATGTCTCGCCACAAACACACCGCTCGCGGAAGCGTGCGAAAGGGAATGTGTTACACCGCTGCAGTCACCGATGACATACAGGCCCTTGTGAAGAGTTTCGAGGTTTTTGTCTATTCCTACTTCCATATTATAGAACTTGACCTCGACTCCATACAGGAGGGTATCGTCATTGGCAGTACCGGGCGCGATCTTGTCGAGCGCGTAGATCATCTCGATGATGCCGTCGAGTATCCTCTTGGGCATTACAAGGCTCAGGTCACCCGGTGTCGCAGCCAGCGTGGGAGTGATGTATCCCTCGTTGATCCTTGATTCGGTACTGCGCCTTCCTCTTGTAAGGTCGCCGAACCTCTGGACCATAACTCCGCCTCCGAGCATGTTCGAAAGTCTCGCGATGCTCTCGCCGTAACCGTTGCTGTCCTTGAAGGGCTCCGAGAAATGCTTGGCGACAAGCAGCGCGAAGTTGGTGTTCGCGGTATGCTTTTTCGGATCCTCATAGCTGTGGCCGTTTACCGTCACGATGCCGTTGGTATTCTCGTTGACAACTACGCCGTGGGGATTCATGCAGAACGTGCGGACAAGGTCCTCAAACTTCTGCGTCCTGTATACTATCTTGCTCTCGTAGAGTTCATCCGTTAAGGGCTCGAAGATCTCCGCCGGCAGCTCGACGCGGACGCCTATGTCGACCCTGTTTGAAAGAGTCGGGATACTGAGGTCCCTGCAGACACTCTCCATCCATTTGCTTCCGCTTCTTCCGGCCGAGATTATGCAGTAATCGCATTCAAAGCTGTCATCATCGGTCTCGACCACAAAATCCCGCTCGCCCCTCTTGCCGATCGTGCGCACGGGCGACGAGAAATAGAAATCGACCTTTTCCCTGAGTTCCTTATAAATATTCTCAAGAACCACATAATTGATATCGGTTCCGAGATGGCGTACCTGCGCGTCAAGAAGATGAAGCCCGTTCTCGAGGCAGAGCTTTTTGATCGCAGTGTTGGCCGTCGAATAGAGCTTTGTGCCTTCTCCGCCGTACTTCAGATTGATGCCGTCCACATATCTCATCAGCTCGAGCGCCTGCTCCTTGCCGATATATTCGTGAAGGGTACCGCCGAACTGATTGGTTATATTATATTTTCCGTCCGAGAAGGCTCCCGCACCGCCGAAACCGTTCATGATCGCGCAACTCTTGCAGCCTATGCAGCTCTTGACCTTTCTGCCGTCGATCGGGCACTTACGCTTCTCAAGAGGTGTCCCGGCCTCCAGGACCGCTATCTTCATATTTTTCTTCAGTCCCGTAAGCTCCAGTGCGGAGAAGATTCCGCCGGGACCCGCACCAATTATAACAACGTCATATTTTTTCATATCCTGATTCCTCCTCCATCGTCAAACCGCTTAGAAAGCATAACAGAAAACAGCCTTCACTGCAACACTCATTCTTTTTTGTGTACAATTCAGTTAATTTGCATTTTTCGAATATTATCCGTGACAAATCACAAAATATGTGATAGAATATATAGCAAACGAGGAACACATGTCAATCCGCTACACTGAATTCATATTCAAAAGCCTCGAAAGGAGACCGTATATGAAGTTTAAGAAGATCAGCGCCAGAATGTTAACTTGCGCACTCCCCGTTCTTATCATTCCCATGCTTATCCTGACTGCCATAAGCATTACCCGCAGCAAAGAGGCTATCACCGATATAGTCGAGCAGCGTATGGATGCCGAGATCACTGCAGCGAAGAACCATGTTGAGGAGAAGCTGCGCGGTATCACCACCGCAGCTACCGTTATTTCCGATATGGTAGCAGGCAACTACTCCCATACAAGTGCAAGGGAATACCAGAATATTCTGACGCGCATTATCAAGTCCGATGACATGATCTTAGGCAGCGGTCTCTGGTTTGAGCCCTATGTGTTCGACAGCGCCCAGGAATATTTCGGCCCGTATGTATACAAGGACGGCGGCAATATCACCATAACCTACGATTACAGTAACGCCGAATACGACTATTTTTCACAGGAATACTACCTTAACGCCAAGCAGGATCTTGCCGTAAAGGTTACCGATCCATACTATGACGAGACCAGCGGCCTCATCATGAGCACATGCTCCGCTCCCATACTTGCCGAGGACGGCACTTATCTCGGCTGCGTTACTGTCGATATCGAGCTGACGACCATCACGACTCTCGTTGAAGATATAAAGGTTGGTGATTCCGGCCGCGCAATCATGCTTGACAGCGTCGGAACATATCTTGCCGGAGTCAGTGCGGATCTCATTTCCAATGCCGCCAATATTGCAGACGATCCCAACACTTCACTTGCCGAGGCCGGAAGGACTATCATGAGTCAGTCCAACGGCATACTTTCATACGAAGGATCGGACGGGGAAGAAACAGCATACTTTTCCACCATCCCCTCTACCGGGTGGAAGCTCATGCTCCACGTTCCCGACGAGGAAATCTTCGCTTCGGTCAACACCATGACAAATATTATGGTCATGGTATCGATAGTCGCACTTATCGTAGAGATTCTTCTGATCTGGCTCGTTATCAGGGATATCTCAAAGAAAACAATCGTTGTTAAGAATTTCGTCGGAGAACTTGCACAGGGCAACTTCACCATCGATCCTCTTAAGGTTACATCCGCGGACGAGATCGGTGTCATGAGCGATACCCTCAACGATATGTATTCAAACAACAAGGGTATTATCTCCGGCATAGCCGAATATGCCGCTTCCATTGACAAGGCAGCCGTCGAGCTTAACAACGCTTCCTCCGAACTGGAGCTTAAGTTCGAAGAGATCAGAACAATGACAAGCAACGTCAACGACGAGATGGGTACCACTTCTTCCGCCACCGAGGAAGTTAACGCTTCTTCCGAAGAAGTTCTTTCAAATGTTACTCTGCTGACCGGTGAAACAGAAAAGTCCATGTCAATGAGTAACGAGATCCTCGAACGTGCCGCACAGATCACCGCCGAGACCAGAAAGTCCTCACGGGCTGCTCAGGAGCTCACGGAAACCTACAAGGTTCAGCTTGCAAAATGTATCGAGGGTGCCCAGGTCGTTGCCAACGTAAGTACTCTGGCCGACGTTATCTCCAACATTGCCGAGGAGATCAACCTGCTCTCACTGAACGCATCCATCGAATCCGCACGTGCGGGTGAAGCGGGACGCGGCTTTGCAGTTGTAGCAAACGAGATCGGTTCCCTTGCGGGAAGCACCACCGAAACCGTAGGCGAGATCCAGAAGACCATAACCGATGTTCAGAAGGCCTTCTCCGATCTTACCGATTCCGCCAACGATCTCCTGAACTTCCTCCAGACCACGGTCACTCCCGATTACAACAAATTTGTTGAAATCACCGACCAGTACGGCAAGGACGCTCAGAGCTTCAAGGAAAACAGCAGCAACATCTCCGACATGGCGAACAACATTAAAACGATCATCGGTGAAGTCACCCTCGCCATTCAGGATATTGCGGACGCAACTTCAAGCACGACCGATATCAGCCGTCAGATCCTCGAGGATGTTTCCGTTGTATCCAGCCACGTAAGCAATGTTGCTTCCATGGCGGAGAATCAGCAGACCATTTCGGATTCGCTCACTGATACCGTTCATAACTTTAAACTGTAATCATATTTCATAAGGAGGCTCCGGCCATGTTGAACGATCTTCCCACAGACATCGAAGTACTTGATAACCTTGACATCAGCAAGCTCGATCCCATGATGAAGGATTATGTTTTCAGCTCCTATTTTCTCGCGCGTCTTATTTCGCGGACGACCGAGGAGAACAAGGCCCTTAAGCGTGAAAACTCCTATCTGAAGGCGCAGCTTGAGGAATGCGCCGAGCTTAAGAAAAAGATCGAGGCACTCCGTCGCGTTATCGATGAGATGGGCGACCTCAACATCGGATCCGTTCCCGCTCCCGAAGAATCACTTGAGGAGCAGGGCGAGAGGACTGCCGGCTTCATGGCCCATAACCGTGAAGTAATACAGGCCGCGGCCGCTGAAGGCATACCTGCGGAGATGCCCGCCGAGGTTGCCGCCCATGTCGACA
>CAJOQS010000083.1 GCA_905236925.1 uncultured Lachnospiraceae bacterium
AAGACGGCATACGAGATCTACAACATGGCTCTGCTGGTCTCGACCTACAGTATCCCGGTCGCCCTTTCAAAGCTTGTGGCCGATAAGGATTCCCAGGGACAGTACATTAATTCCAACAGGCTGTTTAAGGTCGGTATGTATCTTTCTTCGGGCCTCGGATTTGTTGTGTCCCTGCTGCTTTTTATCTTCGCAGATCAGCTCGCCGCGTTTATGAAGTGGCCTTCGGCAGCGATACCTCTAAGGGTACTTGCACCGACGATTTTCGTTTTCTCGATAATGGGTATCATAAGAGGCTTCTTCCAGGGCAAGAAAACCATGGTGCCTACGGCTTTTTCGCAGGTCATCGAGCAGATATTCAACGCGTTATTCTCGATCGTCGCCGCGCTTCTTCTGATCAAGGCACATGCTGACAGTGCAAATGTTGCGGCCTACGGTGCCGCCGGAGGAACCTGCGGAACATTAGTCGGAGCTGTTTTCGGACTTATCTTCCTTGTGTTCGTATACAGCATCAATTCAACGTATTTTACAAGGAAATGTCTTAAGGACCATACAGGAATCATCGACTCCGACAGTGAGCTAGTGCGCAGCATTCTGCTGACAATGCTTCCGATAATTCTCAGCCAGACGATATATCAGCTGAGCGGTATCATCGATAATTATATGTTCAGCCAGATCCTTTTCGGCAAGGGAGTCGAAGAGGCGCAGAAGGCCATGCTGTACGAGGCTTATTCGAACAAGTACAAGTGGCTTTACAACCTTCCTGTTGCAATAGCCTCGGCATTCGCTGTTTCGATTGTTCCGACTCTTTCATCCTCCTACAGGGAAGGTGACATGAATGCTGTCAGAAGGAAAGTTGCCTCATCGGTAAAGCTTAACATGCTGATAGCTATACCTTCTGCAATAGGACTGACTTTTCTCGGCGGACCGATCCTTTCCCTGCTGTTCAGGAAAATCGAGGTGGCTCTCAGCTCACAGCTGATGACACTCGGCGGAGTGGCAGTCATATTCTTTGCGCTTTCAACCCTTACAAACGGCATTCTTCAGGGAATCGACCACTTGAGGCTGCCTGTGATCCATTCCGCAGTATCCCTGGCAGTACATATCGTTTTACTCTATGTTCTGCTTGAAGTATTTGATTTCGGCGCTTACGGACTTGTTATAGGCAATGTGACCTACGGTCTTCTTGTCTGCATGCTCAACTGGATATCGATAGGAGATATCCTTGACTATAAACAGGAGATCAAAAAGTCCTTTGTCCTTCCTCTGATCTGCGCCGTTATCATGGGCGGAGCAGCATGGGGAATTTATAAGCTGCTCTTCATGCTGAGTTCGATAAACAGCATATCCGTACTTGTTGCGATAATAGCTGCTGTTCCGCTGTATTTTGCCCTTATCATTCTTTTCGGTGCGATAACCGAAGAAGAAATGCTAGGCTTCCCCAAAGGACAGACTCTGGTTAATCTTGCAAGGAAGATGAAACTCATCAGGAATTCTTAATGCCAATGAATACTATCTGTCATAAAAAACTGATAATAATCGGCTGCGGGGCCGCCGGGACTGCGGCAGCTCTGTCAGCGTCCGTATACTGCAAGGATATCCTGATCCTCGAGCGTAATTCCGTACCGGCTAAAAAGCTTGCCGCTACGGGCAACGGTAAATGCAATTTTACAAACCTCCGGCTCGAAAACGATGACCTCCGCTCGGACAGCGGCGATCCGTTTATATACATCAACAGGTTCAGCAATCATGACGTGATCAAATGGTTCGCGAATCTGGGAATACCCGCATTTGAAAAGAACGGATATTGCTATCCCCGCAGCAAGCAGGCTTCTTCTGTCAGGGATGTACTTGCTTCAAGTATTGAGGAACTCGGTATCGAGGTCAGATATGATACCAGAGTTACCGCGGTTGAGAAGAAGGACGGGACGTTCTTTCTTAAAACGGCAGAAGGATATTATACCTGCGAAAAGCTTGTCATAGCGGCGGGAGGGCAGGCACAGTCCTGCTTCGGAACCGACGGATCACTGTATTATATCTGCGGAAAGCTCGGACACGACTGCATTGCTCCACGTCCTGCTCTGTGCGGTCTCAAGACCGGTGACAGCGATATATCGATGCTGAACGGTGTCAGGCAGGAGTCTTTTATCAGCCTGTGCCGGCCGGATACCGGGGAAACACTTTACTCGGAATACGGTGAGATCATTTTTTCAAAGACCGGTATATCAGGAATTCCCGTTATGAACTGTTCCCGCTATTATTCAGGCTCAGCAGCTACTCTAAGGCTCGATTTTTATCCGGAAATGAGCCTTGAAGACCTCACCTCGTTCTTATATGACAATTATGAGCGAAGAACAACTGATATCACGAAAAGTCTGACCGGAGTATTAAACGATTCGCTGATCTCATTTATTCTGAAAAAATGCGGTTTGAAGAGCGATCATAATAAACGCGGGCAGGAAGACAGAGAAATATTTTCACGCATCGCGGGTATGATGAAGGAAATGTCCTTTGCGATCACGGATACTTCAGGTTTTGCCAATGCACAGACAACAGCCGGAGGTATTCCGTTAAGTGAGCTGGACCCGGTCACACTTGAATCGCTGAAATGTCCCGGACTTTATATCTGCGGAGAACTCGCGGATGTCGACGGTAAATGCGGCGGCTATAATCTTCAATGGGCATGGTCATCCGGTGTGATAGCCGGAGCCTATGCGGGCGGAGGAGAATTTGATAAGAATAAATTCCTTAAGGCTTGAGATCGGATATACAGAGGCTGACATAAAAGCCGGGGTGATCAAAAAACTCAGATTGAATAATGCTGAGCTTAAAGGACTTAAAAAGATCGACCCCGTCAAGATTTCTCTTGATGCGCGCAAAAAGAACGATATTCACTACACCTGTAGTATAGATCTGGAATTTGATGATGAAGCTGTTCTGATGAAGAGGATCGGGGCTGACAGAAGAGTCAACGGCAGGGATATCTCACAGACCGAAAAGATCAGATACAATGATCCTTTTGACGATGTACATTCAGAGCAGATTAAACATTTATCCGAAGAGGAACGTCCGGTTATCGTCGGCTTCGGACCGGCCGGAATGATATGTGCCTATAAGCTTGCTCTTGCAGGTTTAAGGCCGATAGTTATTGAGAGAGGCCAGCCGGTCGACCAAAGGATCGAAGATGTAAACAGTTTCTGGAAAACCGGAAAGCTCAATCCCGAATCGAATGTACAGTTCGGTGAGGGAGGCGCCGGAACCTTCTCGGACGGCAAGCTCAACACGATGATCCATGACAATTCAGGCAGGATCGGAGAAGTTTTCGACATTTTTGTCAGGAACGGAGCGGATCCGTCGATCAGATACATCAACAAGCCACATATAGGCACTGACAGACTTGTCGGTATAGTTAAGAGCATTCGTGAAAGTATCATCGAACACGGCGGCGAGGTAAGGTTCGGCTGCAAACTCACAGGAATAGAGATCACTAACGGTGCTGTTTCAGCCATCTCTGTCGAGCAGAACGGTGAAAAGACCCGCATGACCTGCAGCAGACTTGTGCTCGCGATAGGTCATTCGGCAAGGGATACGTTCCGCATGCTATATGAAAACGGCATATCGATGGAAAAGAAGGCTTTTGCCGTAGGCGTCAGGGTCGAACATCCCCAGGAGCTTGTAGGAAGAGCTCAATACGGAGATCAGTATTTAAAGCTTCCTCCGGCAGATTATAAGCTTACCTGCAAGACCGCTGACGGAAGAGGTGTGTATTCCTTCTGTATGTGTCCGGGCGGCTTTGTCGTCAACGCTTCGTCTGAAGAAGGCATGCTGGCCGTGAACGGCATGAGTAATTCCGACCGCTCGGAAGCTACTGCAAATTCCGCTCTTGTTGTTACGGTGCGCGAAGATGATATCGGCGGAGCCTCGCCTCTTGCAGGCGTTGATTTCCAGCGTGAACTAGAGAAAAAGTGCTTTGATGAGGGCCGCGGACGTATTCCGGTTCAGCGTCTTGACGATTTTATGAACGACAGAAAAGCCAATGAACTCGCGGCAAAGCCCAATACCAAGGGAGCATGTGTTTCAGGGAACTTAAGAGCAGTTCTTCCGGGCTTCATCACGGACAGCCTTATTGAAGCAATGCCTTCGTTCGGAAGGACTATCAGGGGCTACGATAATCCTGATACTCTTTTGATCGGGCTTGAAAGCAGAACATCTTCGCCCGTCAGGATTACAAGAGAAGAAGGATCGCTTCAGGCTGTGGGCGTAAAAGGACTTTATCCATGCGGAGAAGGAGCAGGTTATGCCGGCGGTATTACCTCGGCTGCCGTTGACGGGTTGAGGATATATGAAAGTATAATAAAGGATTGCATATGTTTGAATTAGATCTGGAAACAATTGATATAAGTACTCAGGCACCTGCCGCCGATCCTGAACGACAGTATTATTTTATCGCAAAATGTCGTGAGTTCATTACGGAGGAGGCACTTAAACGGGGCCGGGTCTTCACATATCACAACGAAACGTTCGGCTGTCAGATGAATTTCAAGGATTCCGAGAAGCTCAACGGTGTCCTCGAAGCCATCGGCTTCGTTCCGAGGGAGGATGAAAAGGCCGACCTTGTTCTTTACAATACCTGTACCGTCCGTGAAAATGCCAATACCAAGGTCTACGGGAGGATCGGATATCTCGGCAAGCTCAAGAAAAGCAATCCCGATATGATCATTGCGATGTGCGGATGTATGATGCAGGAGCCGACCGCGGTTGAAAAGATCAAAAAGAGCTATCATTTCGTTGATCTGATATTCGGAACTCACAACATCTTCAAGCTGGCAGAGCTTTTATGGTGCGTTCTTGAGGAAAGAAGGCTTCAAAGAATCGACAAGAACCAGAAACACCGCATGGTCATCGATGTGTGGAAGGATACGAACGAGATCATCGAGGAGCTTCCGAGCAGCCGTAAATACTCGTTTAAGGCCGGAGTCAACATTATGTTCGGCTGCAATAACTTCTGCACATACTGTATCGTTCCATATGTCAGGGGCCGTGAAAGATCGAGAAAGCCCGAAGATATAATCAACGAGATCCGCAACATGGTCTCCCAGGGCGTAAAGGAGGTCATGCTGCTCGGGCAGAACGTCAATTCCTATGGCAAAACGCTTGATTCGCCTGTTTCCTTTGCGGAGCTTCTGAGGATGGTTGATGATGTTGAGGGCATTGAAAGAATACGTTTCATGACATCGCATCCTAAGGATCTTTCCGATGATCTGATTGAGGTCATGAGGACATCAAAGCATATCTGCCGGCATATACACCTGCCGCTTCAATCGGGCAGCACCAGGCTGTTAAAGGCTATGAACCGGCACTACACAAAAGAGGATTATCTGAAGCTCGTAGACAAGATGAGGGCGGCTATTCCCGATATTGCGATCACTACGGATATTATTGTCGGTTTTCCCGGAGAAACAGAAGAAGACTTCGAGGAGACCCTTACGGTATGCAGGGATGTCTGCTTCGACAGCGCGTTTACCTTTATCTATTCAAAACGAACAGGAACGCCTGCGGCTGCAATGCCCGACCAGGTACCGGAGAAAGTTACATCCGAAAGGTTTAACCGACTTCTTGAAGTTGTAGGCAGCTGCTCCTCCAAAAGAGCGGAGATGCTTACCGGGCGGACTGTTCCTGTCCTTGTTGAAGAACTGGATCGCGAGGAGGGACTGCTTACCGGAAGGCTTGAAAACAACCTTCTCGTACATTTCAAGGGCGGCGAGGAACTGCTTGGGAGCATAGTGAATGTTAGTCTCAGGGAATGTAAGAACTTCTATTACATAGGAGAACAGGTATAAAAGTATAAAGGCGGAGTGAAAGGAGAAATAACCATGAGAATGTATGATCTTATCGACAAAAAGAGGCATGGAGGAAAGCTTACCAACGAAGAGATCGAGTTTATAGTTGAAGGCTTTACAGGGGGATCAATTCCCGATTATCAGATGTCAGCCTTCCTGATGGCTGTCTGCTGCAACGGAATGGATACCGAGGAAACGACTCAGCTTACGCTTGCTATGGCGCACAGCGGAGATATGCTCGACCTGTCGCCGATAGAGGGCGTTAAGGTTGATAAACACAGCACAGGTGGAGTCGGAGACAAGACCTCTCTTGTAATCGGCCCCATGGTTGCGGCTCTTGGCATCCCTGTAGCAAAAATGTCCGGCAGGGGCCTCGGACACACCGGAGGAACAATCGACAAGCTTGAGAGCATTAAAGGCTTCTCGACATCCATTTCACCTGAGAAATTCTTCGAGGATGTTAACAGGATTAAGCTTGCGATAACCGGCCAGTCGGCCAATCTCGCTCCCGCGGACAAGAAGATATATGCGCTTCGTGATGTAACCGCCACCGTCAGCAATATCTCGCTTATCTCGAGCAGTATCATGAGCAAGAAGCTCGCGAGCGGTGCTGATGTTATCGTTCTTGATGTAAAAACAGGCTCCGGCGCCTTCATGAAGACTATAGAGGATTCAGTGGCTCTTGCAAAGGCAATGGTTGATATAGGCAACGGCGCGGGCCGCAAGACATACGGCGTTATAACCGATATGAACCAGCCTCTCGGAAGAGCAGTCGGCAATTCTCTTGAGGTTATTGAAGCGATAAACGCTTTAAAGGGACAGGGACCCGAGGACCTTATGGAGGATGCGCTTGCTCTCGGAACCTATATGGTTTACGGCGCAGGTAAGGCTTCTTCGCCCGAGGAAGCCAGAGCAATGCTCCTTAAGACAGTCGAGGATGGCAGCGCTCTTAAGAAAATGGCTGAATTTGTCGAAGCACAGGGCGGTGATCCTGAGTACGTTTACAATACCGACAAATTTGAAAAGGCAACGATCGTCGAACCCGTTCTTTCGGACCGTGAGGGCTATGTAAACTCCATTCATACCGATGAGGTCGGCATGACATCGCTCATTCTCGGCGGCGGAAGGGAGACCAAGGAATCCGTGATCGATCTCTCCGTAGGTATGATCATCGATAAGAAAATCGGTGATCATGTTAAGGTCGGTGAACCTCTTGCAACTCTCTACGCAAATGACAGAACAAAACTTGAGGCCGCAAAGCAGCGCTTCCTCGGTGCATACAGCATCGGAGAGAAGCCTTCTGAACTTCCCAAGCATGTATACGGGATCGTTACAGATAAAGGCATTCAGATGATCTGATTTATTTAACAGGAGAATATAAGCATGTCCGAGGATCTTAGAGTATTAAAGGTGGATTGCAACGGACGCGGTGATTTTAAAAGCCTGGGCGAGGCCGCCCTGTTCCTGAAGGGATCAGAGGTTCCGACCAGGCTTCTACTGTCTCCGTCCGTTTATAACGAAAGCGTCGTGTTCGAATGCTCGAACCTCACTATCGAAGGAGCGGGTGAGCAGCCATCCGATACGGTTATCACAGCCGGGCATTACGCAAAGGAGCTTCATCCCGACGGATTTGAACGCGGAACTTTCTGGACCGCCACATTAAGGACGGACGGAAGCAATATTACGATCCGCAACCTGAGCATAGAAAACAGTGCAGGCAGCGGAAGGATCTACGGTCAGGCCGTCGCGCTGTATGCTGATGGAAACGGCATCACCGTAGAAAACTGCAGACTCACGGGCTATCAGGACACACTGTTTACCGCTCCGTTCCCTGAGCTTAACAAGCATGGTAAAAACGAGGGTTTCGGTCCTAAAAACGATCTTCCTCGTGTTCCTTCAAAGCAGATATACAGGAGCTGCTATATAGAGGGTGATGTTGATTTCATCTTCGGGGGCGCCACAGCGCTATTTGAGTCCTGTCAAATCCATTCAAAGGGAAGGGGATATGTCTGCGCACCGTGTACCGTAAAGGAACTGGAATACGGATATCTTTTCCTTGATTGTTCGTTCACCTCCGACAGTTCGAAAAAAGAAGTGTATCTCGGAAGACCGTGGAGGCCTTACGGAGCTGCCGCCTTCATCGGATGCAGTTTGGGTCAGCACATAAAAAGCGAGCTGTTCGATGACTGGGAAGACATTAGCAACAGAACCACCTCGAGATTCATCGTAAGCAGTGATATAAAAGCTTGGACAGATATCAGTCCCGATGCTTTCTGCAGGATAATTGACAAGGAGGAATCCGAGAAGTATATCAAGGACTTCAAGGCCTTTCTTACACTTTTTTTGTGATATTCAAAAAAATAATTAGAAAATTGCTTGATTTATGTTTTTCGATATAGTAATATGAAATTGTACCAAAAAACACAGAGAAATCATTGCCGTTTTAAGCAGATATCACAAATAACATATATAAGGAGTTGCTATGGCTACAGTTAAACCTTTTAAGTGTGTAAGACCGAACCCCGATGTTGCTGACAAAGTTGCGGCGCTTCCCTACGATGTTTACAGCAGGGCAGAAGCGAAAGAGAAGGTTAAGGGCGACAACCTTACATTCCTTCGCATAGACAGGGCCGAGACCCAGTTCGACGACAGTGTTGGTACATATGACGAATGCGTCTATGAGAAGGCACGTCAGATGCTCGATGCGGATATCGCCAACGGCGTATACATCAAGGATCAGGACAGCTGCTATTATATCTACGAGCTCATTATGAACGGCAGGCATCAGACCGGTATCGTAGCCTGTGCTTCTATCGACGATTATCAGAACGGGCTCATCAAGAAGCACGAGAATACCCGTGAGGATAAGCTTCTTGACAGAATTCACCATGTTGATACCTGCTCGGCACAGACAGGTCCTATTTTCCTCGCATACAGGTCGAACAAGATCATCAGCGAGACTGTCAGCGAGACTAAGAAGAAGGATGCGCCTATTTATTCGTTCACATCGGACGACGGCATCACTCATAACGTATGGAAGCTTTCCGATCCCGCAAAGGTCGAGACTATCCGTACCCAGTTTGAGCTTCTCGGAAGCATATATATTGCCGACGGACACCATCGCTGCGCATCAGCAGTTAAGGTCGGAATGAAGCGCCGTCAGGAGAATCCGGGTTATACCGGTGACGAAGAATTCAACTTCTTCCTTTCGGTACTTTTCCCTGAGGATCAGCTTATGATCATGCCTTACAACAGGGTAGTAAGGGATCTTGTCGGACTTTCCGTTGAGAATTTCATGGCAAGAGTTCGTGTGAACTTCCATATCCATGAAGTTGCGGGACCTTTCGAACCCACGGACCGCAACACATACGGAATGCTGCTTGACGGTCAGTGGTACGAGCTTGCTGCAAGGTCAAGCCTCCGTGCCATATCCGATCCTGTCGGATCGCTTGATGTATCTCTGCTTCAGGATTATCTGCTCGGACCCATCCTCGGTATTGGCGATCCCCGTACCGACAAGCGTATTGACTTCATCGGCGGTATCAGAGGACTTGAGGAACTTGAAAGACGCTGCAAGACCGACATGAGAATAGCGTTTTCAATGTATCCCACATCAATTCAGGAGCTGTTCGCAGTTGCCGATGCCGGAAGGCTTATGCCTCCCAAGTCGACCTGGTTCGAGCCCAAGCTCCGCAGTGGTTTGTTCATTCACCAGATTTAGTATAATCTTTACTTTCCTTTTTCGAGAAGAAGCGGCGTCTGACTTCGGTCAGTGTCGCTTTTTCTCGTTGCCTTAATTCTGTGATTGTGATAAAATAATACAGAGTATAAATTAGAAATATACGAAGTGGGGGATAATAGACATGAGTAATAAGACTTCTGTAAAAAGCTGCGATCTGAAGAAATTCATACGCCGCGCGATCCTTCTGATCATCGCGGTACAGGCTGTGGCTATCGCAGTTTTAAAGGTCATTGAATATTTCAAGAGTAAGAGGGCCGACACCGAGAATCCGCGCCGTGATTTCAAGAAGCTCTTTAATTATCTCGGCAGCAAGGCATTTTCACTTTCCGATGACAATGTATCGGGAGTTATCTCAAAGAATATCCTTGCCTCGACCTTTATCGATCTTTCCAATGTTAAGTTCAGGGAGGACGGCTTTATATCTCTCAATGCCTCGTTCAGCTCTGTCAACATCATCGTACCCAAGGGCGTGAACGTTCGTGCCGACGGTCTTATTAAGCATTCATCCGTTAACAACACTGTACCCGAGGACAGCTCGAAGCCTTCGTTATATATCGCTTCCAAGCTTAACTGCAGTTCGGTTAACATCACCGCATCGAAATAAGGCATCTATGATCGAACAAATTAAAAAATCTGAAGACCTGAAAGCTTCTCTGCAGAAGCTCAGGCAGGAATTAAAGGGGATTAGGCCCGGCGAACTACCAAAACAGTGGCGGGCTGAATATCCTCTTTTTGTTGAATTCTTATCCGATGACGATCCAAAGGTCAGGCAGAACGCTGTACTTATAATCAAAGAGCTTGCCGGACCCGAGCTTGCTGGCGAGGAAAAGCCTTCATGCGACAGTGAAGTGGCCAGAGCTGTTTATGACGCATATCTTAAGGATCCGACAAAATATAACAAAGAGGCCTATCTTTCGGCTCTGAACAGCTTTGACCTTCAGGCCTGCGGGCTTGCAGAAAAGCTCATGGAGAGAAGAGCGGCTCTTATCGCAGCCGAATATGCTCCCGAGGACAAAAAGCACATCATCAACGAACTGCATGAGCTGAGCCTTCTTCTGAGGCCTTTCCTGTCCGCGCATACCTTCTCGGGAAGCAATATGTGCAGCGAGCTTGTGCTCCTTACCAACCGTAATTTCAAAAAGCTTACCATGGACCGCCTGAAGAACATTTCTCACAAGGAGTTTACGGCGGGTGTCATGGTTAAAACGACCGACATCGAGCATATCAGGAAGAACATAAGGACATATTCGGAATTCCTTTTTGTGCCCGAAGGCGTTAAAACCTGTTCTTCCGATCCTGTTGAAGCAGCGGAAGCTCTCATAGCGGGCGGCCTGCCCAAATACATTCAAAGCAGGATCACTGAGCCTGATTCGCCTGTATTCTTCCGTGTCGAACGCCGGGGTAAGGATACTAAGGCATGTGTTGCATTTGAGAAGAAGCTCGCGTCGGAGCTTGAATACCTAAGCGGCTGGAGTATGGTAAACTCGGTCAGCGAATATGAAGTCGAGCTGAGATTTGTTGAGACTGCGGACAACAAGCTTATTGTTCTGGTTAAGTTCTGCAATCTGCCCGATGAGCGTTTCAGCTACAGAAAAATGTCATTGCCGGTCAGCATTAAACCGTATATTGCCGCAACAGTCATGAACCTTGCTCAGCCCTACCTGTCAGAGGAAGCCACTGTACTTGATCCCTTCTGCGGCTGCGGAACGATGCTCATCGAGCGCGAAAAGATCATTCCCGCCTCGAGATACTATGGGATCGATATATTCGGAGACGCGATAGAAGCGGCGAAAACTAATCTTAAAGAAGCCGGACTGATGGAGAAAACCGAGCTTATCAAGAAGGATTTCTTCCTGTTTACGCATAAGTACAGGTTCGACGAGGTCGTTACGGATATGCCCTTCGTGACTGACAAAAAGAGCAGTGCCGAGATAGAGCGTCTGTACCGTGATTTCTTCAGGAAGATCCCTTCCTTACTTGAATCGGGGGCAAGGCTTTTCATATATTCCAGAAACCGTGATGTCCTCAGGAAATACGCCGGAGCATCCGGCTTCAGAATCATCTCCGAATTCGAGATTTCGAAAGCAGAGGGAAGCTGGTTCTGCATTTTGTCGCTTTAATCATTAATGAGGTGAACATGAAAAAGAAGTCCAAGTTAGTCAGATTCATACTGATAATTTCTGTTTTGGCTTTTCTTTCTCTTCTGGGGTATTACATCTACGGAAGGATACAGAGCCGTCCGGTAACCGTTTCCCAGCGGGAGAAGTATCAGGAACAGCTGCGTAACCCTTTGGAAGAAAGCGGAGAATAAAATGCTGTATTTTGTGTTCGTTGTGGCCGGGGCCGCGATCATGGAATTTCTGCTTCTGCCGTTCTATATCAGGCTGAAGCACAGGAAAAAGTATGTGCCTCTCAAGCTCGTCCTGAAGGGCTGCATGACTCTGATACCCGTAGTTATCTGCGCAATGGCCTTTTTCAGGCTGTACGGCAGGTCGGGCGACTTTTCGGAAATGTCAACCTCCGCGGGCTTTCAGACTTCGCCGCTTGTTCTTGCCGGACTGTGTGTTTGCCTTATAGCGGATATCGTTCTGGCTGTTAATTTTCCGGCGGGCATGGTTCTGTTTCTTCTGGGGCATATATGCTATATCCTTTATTTCATCAGGATAGGCGGTTATAACCCGCTAAGTGCGGTAATCCTCATCGTGGCTTATATCTTTACCTACAGGTCTTTTTCACGTTTCAGGGAAGCGATGGGCCGCTTATGGCCGGCTTATTATCTGTATGCCCTTACTATTGATATGACATTGTCTGTTGGTCTGATGCTTCCTTTCGGGATAGGACTGTACGGTGTTATTCCCGCGCTCGCGTCGTGCCTTCTCGTGATATCGGACTACATGCTTGCTGCAAACCGCCTCACCGGACGGAAAAGATGGTCTGATCTGATGTACCTGAGCTATTATTTCAACGGACAGTTTTTCCTTGCACTTAGTGTATTTGGTCCCGTAATGATGGAATTGTAATATATGTATCTGATCATCGTTTTAATTATATTTATCGCTATCATACTGTATTCGGCGTCCGAATCGTTACGATTAAAGGTAACCGGATACCGGGTCGGACATTCCGGGATCCCAGAGGGTCTTGACAATAAAAGGCTCATGCTGCTGTCCGACCTTCACTGTGTCAGGAACTTCGGACGAAACAATTCAAGGTTGTTCGACAGGATCAGGAAATGTGCTCCCGACCTTATCGTGATAGCAGGTGACCTCGTAAACGGAGCGGACGAGACCGAATTCGTCTACGCACAGGACTTTATCGAGGAGCTTCATAGAATCGGAGTTCCGGTTTATTATGCCTTCGGAAACCACGAGACCAAGTTTGTTTTCAGAGAAAACGACCTCTACAGCAGATATGTGGAGCTTGTGAATTCCTTACCCGCGACAGTACTCAGGAACAGCTTCGAGGAGGCTTTCGGCGCAAGGATCTATGGTGTCGAGCTTTCTCCCGGAATGTACAAGTCAAGGTATATCACGGTTGAAGAAGTGTCCGACCTGAATGCTCTGCTTGGCAGTCCGGACAAAAACTACTATAATATCCTGATAGCTCATACGCCCGAATATGAGAAGATGTACTTTGACTGGGGAGCCGATCTTGTGCTTAGCGGCCATGTACACGGCGGGATCGCAAGACTTCCGTTTATCGGCGGGGTAATATCACCGCGCATGAAGCTTTTCCCGCATCATGACAGAGGAGTTTTTACCGAAGGCGGGCATACACTGATACTTTCTGCCGGTCTGGGCTGGCACGGACTCCCGTTCAGGTTTAACAATCTGCCCGAGATCGTCATGATAGAGCTTCACAAAACAGCTCAATAAGTTTTAAGAATGAGAGGAGAAGACACGAATGAGTTTGCAGGTTAAGCTTGAAGCCTTTGAAGGGCCTCTCGATCTGCTCCTACATCTTATAGAGAAGAATAAGGTAAACATCTACGATATTCCGATCGTGGAAATAACGGAACAGTACATGGAATATGTCAACGCCATGGAAACGACTGACATGGATGTCATGAGCGATTTCCTCGTAATGGCCGCGACACTTCTGAGGATCAAGTCGCAGATGCTTCTTCCCGCGCCTCCTCTTGAGGAGGGCGAAGAACCCGTTGATCCGAGAGCAGAGCTTGTTGAAAAGCTGCTCGAATACAAGATGTACAAGTATATTTCCTTTGAACTCAAGGACAAGCAGCTTGACGCGGCAAGGATCATGTTCAAGGAATCAACCGTTCCCGACGAGGTTAAGGCATACAAGCCAGAGATCAACGTCGAAGAAATCCTTTCCGACGTAACGCTCAACAAGCTTCAGAGCATCTTCAATGATCTTGTCAAGAAAAAAGAGGACCGCATCGATCCGATCAGAAGCAAATTCGGCAAGATCGAAAAAGAAGATACTAATATATATCAGATCATCATGGATCTGCAGATGTACGGTGTCGTCAACCGCCATTTCTCGTTCCGGAAATACATGGAACGCCAGCACACAAAGATGGAAATGATCATCAGCTTCCTTGCCATCCTTGAGCTTATCAAGATGGGGCGCGTCAGGATCCAGCAGGAAGAGCTGTTCGACGATATCATCATCGATTATCTGGCTAAGGATATTACGCCGGTGGAAGATTTTATGCAGGAGTGACCAAGCAATGGAAGAAATGGAAGATATCAAAAAACTGGACGACGATCTCAAGCTGCTTCTCGCACATGTTGAAGCGATCCTGTTCACAATGGGTGAAGCGGTTGAGATAAGCAGGATAGCGGAAGCCGTCGGCCACGACGAGGACACTGTCAGAAAAGTAATAAGAAACCTTATGGAGCGCTACGAGGATGACAGCTACGGTGTTCAGATAATAGAGCTGGACGGATCATTCCAGATGTGCACCAAGGCATCGATGTACGAAACAATCATCAAGATAACGAATGTTCCCAAGAAATTCACGCTTACCGATGTACTTCTAGAAACCCTATCCATAGTTGCCTACAAGCAGCCCATTACAAAAGCGGAGATAGAAGAGATCAGGGGTGTTAACTCCGACCATTCCGTTAACAAGCTTCTTGAATACAATCTTATCTGTGAAGTAGGCAGGAAGAACGCGCCCGGAAGGCCCTGCATGTTCGGGACAACAGAGGAATTCCTAAGGAACTTCGGTCTTGCATCGATCGACGATCTCCCCGAGATCAAGCAGGAAAAGATAGAGGAATTTAAGTCTGAAGCGGAAGATGAAATGCAGTTGAAATTGGACATATAGTATCAACAATATATATAATGTGAAAAATAATTTTGTTTTTAGCAAAACCTTGCATTTATTCAGCAAATCGTGTAGAATGAATGCGAGGTTTTTTTGTAAAGGAGGTTTCTTGATGCTTAGAAGTCTGAAACTTAAGATGGTTTTTGTTATTGCTATTCTCTGCGCGGTTCTTCTTCTGGCCGAGTGTTTTGTTATCTATAAGAATACAAAAGTCAGTTTCGAGGATCTGCTGAACGACAACTATCATATCAAAACCGACTATTTTTCAACCATGGTTGACGAATTGATGCAGGAAGAAGAAGGAACCCTGAAATCGGTTGAATCTGCCGTTACTTCAGCAGATGCTTCTTCGAGTATCCAGTATTATAAATCGCAGTTAACGGTTACTTCCTCTCTGGAGAAGATCTTTGCCGGCGACCCCATAACCGACATGGTTTATGTACAGCTGGTCGACGGAACCTTCCTGAACGGCTCGAAGTGGGAGCCTTACGACGGCTTTGACGGAAGGGAAAGGCCGTGGTATCAGGCTGCAGTCAATGCAAACGGCGAGATCGCTTTTAATGAACCCTATGTAGATATCAATACCGGCGGACTTATCATCACTCTTTCCAAGTTTTTTAATGCAAACGGATGGGAAGGTGTTGCAGCTGTTGATATTCAGATATCAAAAATGTTCAATAACCTCGATTCTCTGATCGAGAACGGCAAGGCAAACGGCGAGTATCTGTTCATTACCGATCAGAACGGTTACATGGTCTATCATCCCAATCCCGATTTTGCACCTTCTGTCGAGAGCATTAAGAACATTTCCGAGCTTAACGTAGATTATATTACCGCGGATGCCGGAGACGACGCTCCTCCCATCGAGGATTACAACGGTGAAAGTGTTTACGTGACTTCCGGGATAATTCCATCATCAGACTGGAAGCTGTACTATGTATCTCCGGTCGAGAATTTTGATTCTCTTTCGAGAGATGTAATGAATACCGAGCTTACTGTACTCATTATCTGCCTAATTGTAGCCGTAATTGTTGCCATCGTGGCCGGTATTCTTTTTGCAAGGCCTATCACGATCGCCAGCGAAAAGGTCAATAAGATGGCAGAGGCTGTCAATTCCGGCAATGCCGACCTCACATATGACATAACAACAACCTCAAAGGATGAAGTCGGTGCTCTTGTACGATCCGTCAACGAGCTCAAGAATGCCATGGCAGCGATAATATCGAAGGTCAACAATGCATCCGACCAGCTTGTCGATAACGTTAAAGAACTTAAATCCGCAGCCGGCACCAGTGCGGACAATGCTTCATCCATTTCATCAACGATGGAAGAGATGAGCGCAACTTCCGAGGAGACTTCGGCTTCCACAACACAGGTTACATCGCAGATCAGCGATATTAAGGAACTGACCGGAAAGGTCAGCAGCAACGCCAATGACAAGGCTAAGCAGATCAACCGCAGTCTTAACGAGGTCGAGAAGCTGAAGGTCGAGATCGAGAAGAACAACGAGGAGATGAACCAGCGCCTCAATGTTGCTATCGATGCCATGAAGGAACGTATCGTAAAGACCAAGAAGGTCGAGGATATCCGTCAGATGACCCAGGGAATATCCGATGTCGCTTCCCAGACAAACCTTCTTTCGCTTAACGCTTCTATTGAAGCAGCCCGTGCGGGTGAGGCCGGACGCGGCTTTGCTGTAGTTGCCGACGAGATTGGACAGCTTGCAAACAATTCCGCCGCAATGGCAAACAATATCCAGACCGTTTCCGACGAAGTTCTTGAGATCGTGGACCAACTCGTAAAAGCGGCACAGGACGTATCCGATGTCATGCTTAAGATATCGGAAGAGAATACCAGGGAAAAGGACAAGATCATCGGAGAATACATGAAGACTCTCAACGAGTGTCACGAGGCAATGTCCTCTATCTCCGAGGATAATAACGAGATAGCTTCCAACATCAACAGGATCAAGGAATCGATTGATTCCATCGATATCGCCGTCGAGGAGAACGCTCAGGGCATTACATCGGTTGCCGGCGGCGCGACAGAACTTGTTTCCGCATCGGAGAATGTCATGAACAGCGCGGCTTCGGTTGACAGGATATCCGATGAGCTTAAGGATCAGGTAAAGGGATTCAAGTGCTGAGATCAATATGAGATTTGATGCGTTTCACCGCATCTGATATAGGAGGATGATTATGATTAAAAGTATCAAGCTGAAAATGGTTCTTATCATTGCGCTGCTATGCGCGGCACTTCTTTCGATCGAGTGCTTCGCAACCTACAAGCGCGTACAGGTGGAGTATGAAGATCTTCTCAACGAAAGCTACCGTCTTACCACTGATAACTACACCAAGACCATCGAAGGCTGGTTGAAGGACGAGCTCGGAACGATCAGTGCTGTTAAGATGGCTGTTATCGGTTCGGATTCTTCGCCTGCAGCACATGACAAATCCATTGCAAATATCATTAACGTTCTTGAGACTGCAACCGCCGAGGATAAGATAACCTCAATGGTTTATGTCCTGCTGGATGACGGCTCCTTCTACAATGGTTCAAAATGGGATCATGAAGGATTCGATTTCAGGATCAGGTCCTGGTATACCGAGTCCAAGGCTCATCCCGGTACTTTCTACTTCTCGTCTCCATATGTAGACGCATCATCGGGCGATCTTATCGTTTCGATCGCATCCTACTTTAATTCAAACGGATGGTCGGGTGTTGCGGGCGTTGATATTTATATTTCGACACTGCTTTCCGATATAGACGACCTTACTGCCGCCGAAAAGAACGGTTCATATCTTTTCGTAACTGCCGGCGATGACACGATGATCTATCATCCCAACAGTGAATATGAGCCCGAAGTTGACAATATCAAGAAGATCACCGATCTTCCCGTTGACTATGTAGCTGCCGCTGCCGATGAAGACGCTGATGCGATCAAGGACTACAACGGTGTTGATGTTTACGTTACTTCATCTAAGATGTCCGATGCGAACTGGACCGTTTATTATGTTTCTCCCTCGGAGAACTTTGACAATGCAGTCGGCGGCATCAGGAACTCAGGACTTACGATCCTGATTATCTGCCTTGCTATAGCTATCATTGTTGCAATTATCGCAGGCATCATGATAGCAAAGCCTATTTCCGACGCAAGCAGCAAGGTTAAGGTTCTTGCCAACGAAGTTAAGAACAGAAATGCTGATCTGACATTTGACATCACGACCTCATCAAAGGACGAAGTCGGAGAGCTGGTATCATCCGTCAACGAGCTAAAAGATGCTATAGGCGAGATCATATCCGAGATCAACGTCGCTTCGAACGATCTTGTAAGCAATGTTCAGGTGCTTAATACAGCAGCCGACAAGACTTCGGACAACGTATCAAGTATTTCTTCCACAATGGAGGAGATGAGCGCAAGCTCCGAAGAGACATCCGCTTCGGCTACACAGGTTTCAAGCCAGATCAAGGATATTACCGAGCTTACAGCAAGGGTTAACCGCAATTCTTCCGAGAAGACAAAGGATATCAGCAAGAGCCTTAAGAACGTTGACGCTCTTAAGGATAAGATCGAGAAGAACGACGCTGATATGTCTGTACGTCTGAACGATGCGATCCGCGTGCTGAAAGACAGGATCACCGATACCAAGAAGGTTGAGGATATCCAGCAGATGACTCAGGGTATTTCGGACGTTGCTTCACAGACCAACCTGCTTTCACTTAACGCTTCTATCGAGGCTGCAAGAGCAGGAGAGGCAGGACGCGGCTTTGCGGTAGTTGCCGACGAGATCGGTGCTTTGGCTAACAATTCCGCAGAAATGGCAAGCAGCATCCAGAAGGTCAGCGACGAAGTTCTTGCTATTGTAGATCAGCTGGTAAAGGCAGCCGAACAGGTTTCGGATATCATGCTTGAGAACTCCGCTGAGAATACAAAGGAGAAGGATTCGATCCTTTCCGAATACAAGGCATCTCTTACCGAGTGCTACGAGGCTATTTCCTCGATATCTGATGATAACGGAGAGATCTCTTCGAACATCGAAAGGATCAAGGATTCTATCGACGCTATCGACAGAGCGGTAGAAGAGAACGCAAAGGGTATCTCGACCGTTGCCGAAGGCACCAATATCCTTGTTGATGCTTCAGAGAACGTTCTTACAAGTGCTAAGTCTGTAAATGATATTTCTTCGGCACTGAAGGATCATGTAAAGGGCTTCAAGTGCTGAGACTACCACAATAGCGTCAGATAAAGGAAAGGAAGTGTTTCAATGAAAACAAAGTTCAGAGTTTTATCCGTTTTTGTTTCGGTGCTCATGGTTGCAACGCTGTTTGCGTTCCCTGCAACAGGAGTAAAGGCAGAGAACGGTCCTGCGACGGATCAGTATGCATATATACTTTATGTTGACACGGAAGAAAATTACAATTTTGTATATGCCGCTGATCTGTATAAAACCCAGAATAGTGTGACCGAAACAACCGTTAAAGGACTTAGCTATGATATAAAAACTAATACTCTTACCTTAAATAAGTTTTCCGGTTATTATCTTGAAACGAATATGATGGGCGATGATTTCAAGATCAAGGTTACCGGTGAAAATGATTTGACTGCTATGCGCATTTGGGGAGATTATTATGGCGGCAGTGTTACATTTACCGGCAAGGGTACTTTATGCATAGCTGAAATTCTTAGAATGGATGCAGAGAGTAGTAATGCCAATATAACGGTTAAAAAAGGTGTAACTATAATAATCAATGGTGTTTATGACGACACAAACTGCTATATTCTTACTACCGGAGCAAAAAGCGGACTTGTTCTTGAAAAAGGCGTAAAGACCAATAAGAATGCCATAAGGGTTCCTCTGTTTGACTATTCATATGATGACGATGGGAATATAGTTTATCTTCTTGAGAAGAATGGGGAAACATATGGAACTTATATCACTCAGGACAACGACGGAACACTCAACTTTGAGGTTATAACCGGAAACGGTAAAACTGAAACATATAAGGGCACGAAAAAGCGTAAGCGCCCAATGACGGGGTGGCTTTTTTGATCAAATCATTTTTGCCATAATGAGGATAGATGTTAGCATTTCACTAC
>CAJOQS010000084.1 GCA_905236925.1 uncultured Lachnospiraceae bacterium
AATCAACGCTCATGAACAGGCTGATAGGACAGGAGGTCGCGATCACCTGCAACAAGCCGCAGACCACGAGGACGAGGATCCGCACGATCCTCACCGAGGAGCGCGGACAGGCGATCTTTATCGATACGCCGGGAATACATCAGGCGAAGAACAAGCTCGGAAAGTTCATGGTGGACGCCGCGGAGCGGACTCTGAACGAGGTCGACCTGATACTGTGGCTTGTGGAGCCTGTCGATTCGGTCGGCACCGGAGACAGGCATATAGCCGAGCTCCTGCGCGGCAATTCCACGCCCAAGGTGCTGGTCATAAACAAGATAGATACGGTTCCCGCGGAAAAGGTCGTCGCCATGATCAACATGTACAAGGACCTTGCGGACTTTGACGAGATAGTTCCCGTGAGCGCCCTGATCGGCAGGAACGAGGACGATCTGAAGGATGTGATATTCAAGCTCCTTCCCGAAGGTCCTATGTACTACGACGAGGACGAGCTGACCGACCAGCCCGAAAGGCAGATCGTTGCGGAGATCGTCCGCGAGAGCGCGCTGAAGAACCTCAGTGATGAGGTGCCTCACGGCATAGCCGTAGGCATCGAGCTGATGAAGGAACGCAAAAAGGGCGGCGGATATATTAACTACGAGGAAAACGACGCGCCCGGATCGAACGCGGAGCAGGGTACGGGTCTTTTTGATATCGAGGCCACGATCGTCTGCGAGCGCGACTCACACAAGGGCATCATCATAGGCAAGGGCGGGGCCATGCTCAAGAAGATAGGAACCGACGCCCGGCTGCAGATGGAGGCTCTGCTCGGCTTCAGGGTCAATCTGAAGCTGTTTGTGAAGGTTAAAAAGGACTGGCGCGATTCGGACTTCCTGCTTAAGAACTACGGGTTCTGGGAAGAGAAGGATGAGACCTGAAGTTACGGTACACGGGATCGTGCTCACTTCGATGCCGGTCGGTGAATATGACCGGAGGATAACGATCCTTACAAGTGAAAGAGGCAGGATAACTGCTTTCGCAAAAGGCGCACGGAGACCGACGGGCGCCTTCTTGGCGTGTACAAGGGGCTTCACCTACGGGGAATTCACACTTTTTGAGGGCAGGGACGCCTACAGCGTAAAAGCCGCGGAAAAGGTCAGGTACTTCGAGGAGCTGTCAAAGGACCTTGAAAGCACCTATTACGGAATGTACTTCTGCGAGCTGGCCGGCGCGCTCACACGCGAGGAGCTCGAGGAGGCGGGACAGATGAAGCTGCTGTATCTGGCGCTTCTGGCCCTTGCAAAAAAGACCATGCCGGCACGATTGATAAGGCGCGTTTATGAACTGAGGGCGATCGCTATCTACGGAGAGGGAATGGCCGCGGAGGGATGCTACTACAGCTCGCGTTACAACGGTCTCAGAAGCGAGAATTATGCAGGCTCTGTTGAAGTAAGCGAGACTACTCTCTACACCGTCCGCTTCATCGAACAGACCCCTCTTAAGGAGCTGTTTTCCTTCAGGGTCAGCGATGAGGTTATGAACGAGCTTGAGCGCATAACGGGCGATCACATGGAAAATCATGTCGAGCGGAGGTTCAAGAGTCTTGAGGTTCTCGAAACAATGACCGAAACGGGAGTTTGAGCAGTCCGGAACTTCATTTTCTCTTGTATGTCGGAGCAAAAATGAGTATAATCGGAAACAGCAGGGCATAGAGCTCAATTTAAACTATAATAGCGGAGAGAGTTATGACAAAGAACGTTTTTTTTGAACAGTTGGAGAAATACGGACAGCAGAAATTTAAGGACACTTTTGAAGGTCTTAAGCCCGAAGCTCAGGCGAAGATCCTTGAGCAGGCCGACCTCCTCGATTTCAAGATGATCGCGGATGTCGACGTGAAGCAGCAGGAGCTTCCCCGCGGCGTGATCGAGCCCATCAAGACACTCACTATCGAAGAGTACAGGGACAAGTCGGCGCATTACCGCGAGATAGGACTTGAAGCCATCCGCGCCGGCAAGATAGGCGCGCTGCTCCTTGCGGGCGGCATGGGCACCAGGCTCGGCTACGACCACGCGAAGGGAATGTACGATATCGGCATCACAAGGCCCGTATTCATTTTCCAGAGAACCATAGAGAACATCATGGACGTGACAAAGGAGGCCGGATGCAGCATTCACCTCTACATCATGACCAGTCATCTCAACGATACCGAAACGCGTGAGTTCTTCAAGGAGCACAACTACTTCGGATACGACAGCAGCTATGTGCATTTCTATATGCAGGATATGGCTCCCTGCCTTGACAGGGAAGGCAACATGTTCCTTGCGGCTGAGGACGCCATCGCGATGTCGCCCAACGGAAACGGCGGCTTCTATTCCTCACTGGTGAACAGCCCCTGCGGAAAGCATCTTCACGATGCAGGCATCGAATACATCAACGTATTCGCGGTTGACAATGTGCTTCAGCGCATCGCAGATCCCGTTTTCATCGGCGCAACGATCGAAAGCGGCAGCGCGACCGGAGCGAAGGTTGTTGCCAAGGCCGCTCCCGACGAGAGAGTCGGCGCGATCTGCCTTGAGGACGGAACTCCTTCGGTAGTCGAATACTACGATATGACACCCGAACTCATGGAGGCCAAACTCGAGGACGGAACACCCGCGTACAATTTCGGTGTTATCCTCAATTATCTGTTCAGGATCAGGGATATCGATGAGGTCGTAAGCAGACAGCTTCCCGTACATCTTGTAAACAAGAAGGTTCCCTATCTCGATTATGTTGACGGAAAGCCCGTTACAGTGGCTCCCGAGAAGCCCAATGCGTTCAAGCTCGAGACTCTTTCGCTCGACCTTGTGCATCTGACCGATTCATGTCTGCCCTTCGAGGTGGTTCGTGAGAAAGAGTTCGCTCCGATCAAGAATCCAACCGGCATCGATTCGGTTGAAAGCGCCAGAAAGCTCCTCGAGGACTGCGGATATACCCTTTGATCGGAAAAACCTCGCGGAACACTTGAAAATCATCGGGTATGTGCTACAATACTTGAATGATCAAAAATTCAGACAGGTGGTAATGATAAATGGAAAAGACAATGGAAAAAATTGTTGCGCTCGCCAAGGCGAGAGGCTTTGTTTATCCCGGCTCGGAGATCTACGGCGGTCTCGCGAACACATGGGACTATGGCAATCTTGGAGTTGAACTCAAGAACAACATAAAGAAGGCATGGTGGAAGAAGTTCATCCAGGAGAATCCCTACAATGTGGGCGTGGACTGCGCGATCCTCATGAATCCCCAGACGTGGGTTGCATCGGGACATCTCGGCGGTTTCTCGGATCCTCTGATGGACTGCAAGGAGTGTAAGGAACGTTTCAGGGCCGACAAGCTCATCGAGGACTATGCCGCTGAAAAGGGCGTCGAACTGCCCAAGCCCGTTGACGCATTCACTCAGGATGAGATGAAGAAGTACATCGACGACAACAACATCTGCTGTCCTTCCTGCGGCAAGCACAACTTCACCGATATCCGTCAGTTCAATCTGATGTTCAAGACCTTCCAGGGCGTTACCGAGGACGCGAAGAACGTTGTATATCTGCGCCCCGAGACCGCTCAGGGTATTTTCGTAAACTTCAAGAATGTTCAGCGTACCTCCCGTAAGAAGGTTCCCTTCGGAATCGGCCAGATCGGTAAGTCCTTCCGCAACGAGATCACGCCCGGAAACTTTACCTTCCGTACACGTGAATTCGAGCAGATGGAGCTGGAGTTCTTCTGCAAGCCCGGTACCGACCTCGAGTGGTTCCAGTACTGGAGAGGCTTCTGCCGCGACTGGCTGCTCAGCCTCGGCATCAAGGAAGACGAGATGAGACTTCGCGACCACAGCCCCGAGGAGCTTTGCTTCTATTCCAAGGGCACGACCGATATCGAGTTCCTGTTCCCGTTCGGCTGGGGCGAACTCTGGGGTATCGCTGACCGTACCGATTACGATCTTACACAGCATCAGAATGTCTCGAAGGAGGATATGAGCTACTTCGACGACGAGACCAACGAGAAGTATGTACCCTACGTTGTAGAGCCTTCACTCGGTGCTGACCGCGTGACCCTTGCATTCCTCTGTGCAGCATACGACGAGGAGGAGCTTGAGGGCGGTGATATGCGTACCGTTCTTCATTTCCATCCCGCGCTTGCACCCATCAAGGTCGGTGTTCTGCCCCTTTCCAAGAAGCTCAACGAGGGCGCTGAGAAGATCTTCACCGAGCTTTCAAAGGAGTGGAACTGCGAGTTCGACGACCGCGGCAATATCGGTAAGCGCTACCGCCGTCAGGACGAGATCGGTACGCCTTACTGCGTAACCTATGATTTCGATTCCGAAAACGATAACTGCGTAACCGTTCGTGAGCGTGACTCCATGGCTCAGGAGCGTATTGCTATCTCCGAGCTTAAGGCATACCTTGCGCAGAAGCTTGCATTTTAATACTGAACAATAAAAAGCGGATTTCTTATCCGCTTTTTATAGCGGAGTAGATGGGAAACTCCGTAATTGACAGGGGTGACATAAATGGGAAAAGGCAACAGGCACGCGAACAGAAATGTCCTGTACATGGTTCTGGATTTTCTGTTCTGCTTTCTTGCCTATGTATTGGCTGTATTGACATGTGACGGGACGTTTCAGATCTGGCAGAATGATTTCTTTAAATTGTGCCTTTGTTCGATTCTGCTCGTCATGATGTTCAATCTTATCAAAAAGCTGTACGATACTACGCTGTTTTTCTATGTGGACCGCATCTTAAGCTATCTGAGTCAGTCCTTCCTTTTTTCAAATCTGATGGTGTATCTGCTGGCGTATGTTGTAGGACATACACACATTCCGTTCTGGAAATATGCCTGTTTTATGGCTTATGAGTTTGTGATGCTGGTCCTCAGCGCCTTCTTTATGCGCTGGCTGATCAGAAGGACGCAGCTGTTTGCCGCAAGGTGTGTTTTCGTCGGCAACAAGGACACCTATTCCAAAATGATACATTTCCTCGGCAGGAACTCGATGGGAGTGAAGCTTGTGGGGTATGTGTCGGAGCACGCGTACTATCCCGAAGGCGACGGAACGGACTATATAGGCACCATCGATGAACTCGACAAGGTCCTTCACGATCATGCGGTCGATCAGGTCTTCTTCTTCCAGGACGACAAGCATCCGCTCAATTACTATGAATATGTGGTCCAGTGTCTCGAAATGGGTGTGACGGCAAGGATAGTCGAGCCGCCTTACAATGTGGAGCAGGCCAAGAACTATGTTTCCAGCATCGGAACATATCCCGTCGTTACCTATCACAACGTCGTGATGAATGTCTACGCAAAGGCATTAAAGCGTGTTGGAGACATACTTGCGAGCACAATCGGAATAATCGTTTCGGCGATCCCGATGCTCATCATCTCCATAGCGATCAAGCTCGATTCACCCGGACCCGTTCTGTTCAGGCAGGAGAGAGTCGGAATGAACGGAAGGCGCTTCAAGATGCTGAAGTTCCGGAGTATGTGCATTGACGCCGAGGAAAAAAAGAAAGAGCTTGAAGATAAGAATCAGATGAATAACAATCTGATGTTCAAGATAGAGGATGACCCGAGGATAACGAGGGTCGGAAGGGTCATCAGGAAGTATTCACTGGATGAGCTGCCTCAGTTCTTCAACGTTTTCATCGGAGAAATGAGCATGGTCGGAACCCGTCCTCCCACACTCGAGGAGGTTGCGCAGTACGACATCACTCACTGGAGAAGGCTCTCCATAAAGCCCGGAATAACCGGGATGTGGCAGACCAGCGGAAGAAGCAAGATAACCGACTTCGAGAAGGTCGTGGCTCTGGACAAGGAGTACATAGACAACTGGTCGGTATGGCTTGACTTCAAGCTGCTCGTTAAAACGGTAATACAGCTGTTATTCAACAGGGGCGACGCCTACTAAACTGGAAGGAATAATAATATATGTGCGGTATAGCGGGATTTGTAGGACACAGGAGCGCGGCACCTATTGTGCTTGACGGCCTTTCCAAGCTGGAATACAGGGGCTATGATTCGGCCGGTATCGCAGTCAGGGACGGCAAGAACGACTGCAAGATTATCAAGACTAAGGGAAGGCTGAAGAACCTCTACGAGAAGACGGACGGAGGCAATGCGCTTCCGGGCAACTGCGGACTCGGCCACACAAGGTGGGCGACCCACGGCGAGCCCTCGGAGCTCAACGCGCATCCGCATCTTTCTGATGACGGTAATGTTGTGGGCGTACACAACGGAATTATCGAGAATTATCAGGAATTAAAGGAAAAGCTCCTCCACAAGGGATATTCCTTCAACAGTCAGACCGATACCGAGGTGGCGGTCAAGCTCGTTGACTATTACTACAAGAAATACAATATCGGACCCGTTGACGCGATAGCAAAGGCAATGGTCAGGATCAGAGGATCCTACGCACTTGCGATGATGTTCAAGGAGTACCCCGACGAGATCTGGGTAGCGCGCAAGGACAGCCCCATGGTCATCGGAATCGCCGACGGGGAAAGCTATCTTGCATCGGACGTTCCCGCGATGCTCAAGTATACGAGGAACGTTTATTACATCGACAATCTTGAATTCGGACGCCTGAGGGCAGGAGAGGTCACGTTTTACAACCTCGACGGCGACGAGGTTTCCAAGGAACCCGTCACTGTCGAATGGGACGCGAAGGCTGCGGAACGCGGCGGCTTCGAGCACTTCATGATCAAGGAGATCCACGAGCAGCCGCAGGCGGTTGAGAACACGCTGAACGCTCTCATCAAGAACGGAAGGATCGATCTGGGCGACGGAATCCTGACCGATGAACAGATAAAGAAGCTTACCGGCATTACGATCGTTGCCTGCGGATCCGCATGGCATGTCGGAATGGCCGCGCAGTACGTGATCGAGGATATGGCACAGATACCCGTCAGGGTCGAGCTTGCCTCGGAGTTCAGGTACAGGCCTCTGCTTGCTGACAAGAACAGCCTCGTGATCGTTATCAGCCAGTCAGGCGAGACAGCGGACACGCTTGCAGCGCTGAGGCTTGCGAAGGAAAAGGGCATTATGACCCTCGCTATCGTTAACGTGATCGGAAGCACCATCGCAAGAGAGGCCGACAAGGTCATCTACACGATGGCGGGACCGGAGATAGCCGTTGCCACTACCAAGGCATATTCGGCACAGTTGATTGTGGGCTACCTTATCGCAATGGCAATGGCCGACGCGAAGGGACTTCTCGACGCGGACAAATACAAGGAACTCATCGACGAGCTCTACACCATTCCTTCAAAGATCACCAGGATCATCGAGGACAAGGACAGGATACAGTGGTTCGCATCCAAATACGCCTACGCGAAGGACGTTTTCTTCATCGGAAGGGGCATGGACTACGCGATATGCCTTGAAGGCAGCCTTAAGATGAAGGAGATCTCCTACATCCAT
>CAJOQS010000085.1 GCA_905236925.1 uncultured Lachnospiraceae bacterium
CAGGTGAGCGTGATCGGCTTCGATGACACTATACTGGCGCAGTACTACAGGCCGGGACTTACGACCATCCATTCCCCGGTCGTTGAGCTCGGAAGCAAGAGCGCAACGGAGGTCATACGTCTGGTGCGCCGTGAAGGAGCCGACGAGGGAACCAGTATCCGCCTGAAGCCGGAGCTGGTGCTCCGCGAGTCATGCAGACTGGTACAGCAGGACGGAAGGAATTGAAAATGGGATACAGATTTACGGACAATAACGGAACCTTTGAGATGGAAAATGCGGATGCGAACTCGTATCTGTATTTTCCTCTTTGCAATGAAGCGGGTCTTAAGGGCTGCGTAACTCCCCTGCTTGGGGGAGATCTGATGCTCGACCAGAACCGTTTCGTGCTGCAGCCGACAAGTGTTTCGGACCTGCATAACAACAAGAGCACAAGGAACTTCTGGCTGCGCTTTGATGACGGAACGTTAAGATCCGCGACAGGAGCATCCGTCTGGCAGCGCGCGGAACGTGCGGAAGGTATAACCGTCCGCGCGGGACTTCTGTGGCATGAGACCGAAACACTGATACACCACGGGGATGCTCTCATACGATCGGATGTTTTGACCTTCATCCCCGTTGACGCAACTACAGCGCAGATAATCAGGGTCAGACTTAAAAACGAGGGGAATACCGCGATAGGGTTCGAACCCTGTGCGGTCGTGCCGCTTTACGGAAGGTCGGCCGTCAACCTGAGGGACCACAGGCATGTAACGAGCCTGCTCCACCGTGTCTCCACCGAAGAATACGGAGTGAGGCTTAAGCCGACATTGAGCTTTGACGAGAGAGGCCATCTCAAGAACCGCACGGAATATTTTGTGCTGGGCTGCGATGAAAAAGGCGGCGCGCCCGCGGCATTCCTTCCCGGAACCGATGACATCATCGGAGAGGGAGGAGATTATGAACTGCCGCTTGGACTGATGGGCGGAAGGCTCTCAGACAGGGGAGTGCCCGCCGGAACAAAACGCGAAGGAGAGGAAGCCGCAGGCGGCCTGATATTTGAAAAGAAAGTCCTGAGTCCCGGAGAGAGCACGGATTATCTGCTGTTTATCGGAGCAAGGGAAGAGGACAATGAATATAATTCAGCAGAGGCTGTACTCGAACGCTTCGGAAGCAGCGAAAGGATCGATGAGGCACTGGAGGCTAACAGAGTCTTCTGGCTTGAAAAGGCACGCGCGGGGCTGCCCTGTGTGCGTGAAGAAGAGGAAGAGCCCGACAGATACAACTTCATGCTGTGGGTGGCCGCGGAGCCTGTAATGCGCAGGATATTCGGATGCTCGTTCCTTCCGTACCATGACTACGGAAAGGGAGGCAGAGGCTGGAGGGATCTGTGGCAGGATTGTCTTGCCCTGATGCTTTCGGGACCCGAACAGGTCAGGGATCTTCTGATCAACAATTTCGCAGGCGTACGCGCCGACGGAACCAATGCGACGATCATAGGCAGCAGGCCGGGAGAATTCATAGCTGACAGAAACGGCATAGCAAGGGTATGGATGGATCACGGAGTATGGCCGTGGATCACGATGAGGCTGTATATCGAGCTTTCGGGAGATACCGGTGTGCTCGATACCGAGCAGTACTATTTTAAGGACAGGCTGTGCATGAGGGCGCGGGGGACCGATGACGGGGAGTATGCTCCCGGTGAGACTCCTACGACCCTTCTTCGGGATGCCGGGGGTCAGGCCTATAAGGGCACTGTGCTCGAGCATATCCTGATGATGCATCTGACTGCGGCCTGCGATGTCGGAGAGCACGGGAACATGCTCCTTCGCGGAGCGGACTGGAACGACGCTCTCGATATGGCCGACAAAAAGGGCGAAAGCGTGGCATTTACCGCAGCCTATGCCGGAAATCTGAGGACCCTTGCGGAAGAAATGAACAGAAGACCGGGGAGCAGCAGGATACTTGAGGAGCTTTCCGTGCTCCTTGACGGACTGTACGCTATATGCAAGGACCGCACAGCTTCTGATCACGCTTCAAGGAAACGCGGGATTCTTGAGGATTACTGCCGGAAAGTCAGACACACGGTATCGGGAAGAACCGTGGAGATCAGCAACAGTGAGCTTGCCGTAAAGCTTGATGCCATTGCCGATTCGATAATGGCGGATATCCGGGAAAATGAGATCATGAAGGAAGGCGATCTTTCATGGTTCAACGGCTATTACGATAATGAGGGCAGGCCTGCGGAAAGCCTTAAGGACGGAAGGCTCATGCTGACGGGCGCGGTATTTGCGCTGATGTCGGGGACCGCACAGGACGGTATCATCGACGGTATGATAAGATCAGCGGAAAAATACCTTTTCCGCGGGGATATAGGAGGCTTCAGGCTCAATACCCGTTTTGAGAACGAGGAATACTACGCACATAACATGGGCAGGATGTTCGGCTTCGCATACGGGAGCAAGGAAAACGGCGCGGTATTCTGCCACATGGCGGTAATGTACGCATACGCGCTTCTGATACGCGGACGCAGGGCGGAGGCTGACAGGGTCATCGACTGCCTTATCGGGCAGAGCATGGATTTTGAAAAGGCACGCATATATCCCGGAATACCGGAGTATTTTGACATTAACGGACGCGGAATGTATCCGTATCTTACAGGCGCGGCAAGCTGGCTGCTGCTGTATTATTACAGAAGGAGGAAGGTCTGATGAAGGCTTATATCACGGATTACTCAATGAACTGTTTCTGGAAGGAAATGCCCGAACCGGAAAAGGGCGGGGACGCCATGCGCACGGTTCGTATCTACAGAGACTGCAAATATCAGACGATCCGCGGCTTCGGAGGCGCGTTCACTCAGAGCAGCGGCTATAACTTCGGGAAGCTTCCCGCGGAAAAGCAGAAGAGCTTTATCGGGGATTATTTCTCAGAAAACGGACTCAATTACAATCTCGGACGTGTTCATATAAACAGCTGTGATTTTGCACTGGGCAATTATACGTATCTTAAGGACGCGGATTCTCAGGAGGACGAGTTCGATATCTCGATCGACGAGAAGTACATCCTTCCGATGATCGAAGAAGCCGCAAAATACGGCGAGACAGAGCTTCTGGCATCACCCTGGAGCCCGCCGGCGTATATGAAGACGAACGGGGATATGAACCACGGCGGAAAGCTCATTAAAGATTTTTACGGTAAATGGGCGAGATATATGGTAAGATATGTGCAGGAGTTTAGAAAGCGCGGCGCGAATATCACGATGATCACCGTGCAGAATGAACCCGAGGCAGTGCAGACATGGGACTCTTGCATCTACACCGCGGGTGAGGAGGGCGAATTCGCGGCCTCCTTCCTCGGACCGGAGCTCGAGAAGGCCGGACTGTCGGATGTGAAGCTGTTTGTGTGGGATCACAACAAGGAGATACTGTATGACCGCGCGAAGGGAGCGATGAGCGTTCCCGGTGCGGACAGATATATCGGAGGCTTTGCCTTCCACTGGTATACAGGAGACCATTTTGACGCTGTGAGACTTACACAGGAGGCGTTTCCGGGCAAGGAGCTGATCTTCACCGAGGGCTGTGTCGAATACAGCCGTTTTACGGACTCCAACGAGGTCGGAAAGGCGGAGATGTATGCCCATGACATGATCGGAAACCTGAACGCCGGAGCGACGGGAATTATCGACTGGAACCTGCTTCTTGACGCGCAGGGAGGCCCCAACCATGTCGGGAACTTCTGTGCTGCACCCGTTATGTGCAGTGAAGCATTCGATGACTATGAGAAGCGTCTCAGCTATTACTACATAGGGCACTTCAGCCGGTATATCCGCAAGGGGGCAAAGAGGCTCGCAACATCGAGGTTTTCGGACAGCGTCGAGATCGCAGCCTTTGAGAATCCCGACGGAAGCACCGCTGCGGTACTGATGAACAGGACCGGCAGCGACAACCGCTTCTGCCTCACGGACGGAGCCGAAGGGCATTTCATCACGCTTCCTGCGCACAGCATTGTGACAGTGATCATCTGATACGGTAGGACTGCGCGCTGCTATATCTAAAAAAGCGCGAAAGGAGTATCGTTTCAAATTGGAAATAGAGAAAAAACTGCTGCTCGTAAGGCTGCCGGGAGACCTCGGAGCTTACGAGAAAAAGGAGATAGAGCAGGGCTACCTCTGTACAAGCCCTACGCTGAGAATCAGAAAGAGCAACGACGACTACATCCTCACCTACAAGAAAAAAGCGGAGAAAGCCTCAAAGGACGGAACCATCTGCAATACCGAGATCGAAGCTGAGCTGGACGAGGCGGCGTATCTCCATCTTAAGGAGAAGCTTGATGCCCCGCCTCTTTCTAAGACCAGGTATATCATCCCTTTGGGAACCTGCGGTGAGCTGTGCCCCGGAGTATGCGAAGAGGACGCCGGAAAGGCGCTTAAGGCTGAACTGGATGTATTTCACGGACATCTTGAAGGACTTGTCTACACTGAAGTCGAATTCCCGAGCGTGGATGCTGCGGAGCGTTTCGTGAAGCCCGACTGGATCGGCGAAGACGTTTCCGCAGACAGAAGGCTCAGGAACTCGCATCTGGCGGAGCTTACGGATGCGGGTACGCTTGCCGACCTTATAGCCAAGAGCCCGAAAATATAAGAATTATGCCTGCTGCCTGCGGTGATGCCGGGGGCAGCAACTTTTTTTGAAAAAAACTTGCAGGATCGGGGCTTTTATGTAAAAATTACATAATAATGGTTTTTGTATAAATGTGCCCGCGGGCACCGGAAGGTTAGGGAAAAAGAATGGCTAAACTGACTATACCGGAAAAATACGATTCCGGCCTCGATATCAAGGAAACCCAGCATGCGATCAAGTATATCAAGGATCATTTCGAGAGGCAGCTTGCGAAGCAGCTCAATCTGACACGTGTTTCGGCACCTCTGTTCGTTACGCCCGAATCGGGTCTGAACGATAACCTGAACGGAGTGGAGCGCCCCGTAGGCTTCGATATTCAGGACCTCGGAGGCAAGAAGGTCGAGGTAGTTCATTCCCTCGCAAAATGGAAGAGAATGGCCTTAAAAACCTACGGCTTCGGCTACGGCGAAGGCCTTTATACCGATATGACCGCTATCAGGCGCGATGAGGAGCTCGACAACCTTCATTCGATCTACGTCGACCAGTGGGACTGGGAGAAGGTCATCTTAAAGGACGAGCGCAATGTCGAGACTCTGAAATATGTCGTAAGGCGCATATTCCAGGCCCTTAAGGACACCGAGCACTACATTGCTGACAAGTATCCCTTCATCGGCGAGATCCTTCCCGACGAGATCACCTTTGTGACCACCCAGGAGCTTGAGAACATGTACCCGAATGACACTCCGAAGGAGCGCGAGAACAAGATCGCGCGTCTTAAGAGGGCTGTATTCCTCATGCAGATCGGAGGTCCCCTCGCTTCGGGAGAGAAGCACGACGGACGTGCTCCCGACTATGACGACTGGAGCCTGAACGGTGACATCATCGTATATTATC
>CAJOQS010000086.1 GCA_905236925.1 uncultured Lachnospiraceae bacterium
AAAAATGTCCCCGGCTGTATAACAGCCGGGGATTTTTAATGTATTGCGCTTTATCCTTTTTGCTTTGCAAAGAAATCATCAAGTTTCTTAAGAAGTGTAAACTTATCGATGGTTTTGAGCAGATAGTCCACAGGACTGAGTCCAACAACGGACATTACGCTCTCCCTGTCACCGTGTCCGGTAAGGAACATGACGGGTATCTGTCCTGTTTCCGAATCGTTCTTCAGCATTGAGAGGACCTGGGGACCGTTGGCTACGGGCATTTCGTAGTCGAGAAGCACCAGATCGGCTTTGTGTTTTGCAAGATAGCTGATGGCCTGCACTCCGTTCGGCGCCATTCCGACATGGTACGAATCCTTCAGCCACTCATATACCGTACGCATGTATGTGATGTCGTCGTCAACGATCAGGATGTTCTTCTTGCGCTTGTCGCCGGTATTCTCATCAAAGTAAGTGTTTATTCTCTTGACCAGCTGGTCAATGTCAAGGGGACGCTTGAAGAAATCGGTAATGGCCTGTGAGGGGATGGTCTTCTTCACAAGCTCGTACACTTCCTCATCTCCTATCAATATCAGTCCGAGATCTTTGTCTTCTATTGTATCCTTAAGGAAAACCAGTGTATCCGGCATATCCTTAAGCTCCTCGCTCATGAACAGGATCGCGAGTTCCATATCTGCAACGTAATTCTCCAGCTCACGCAGCTCGGCATGTGAGAAAACAGCCGGTATGTTCAGCTTATCAAGCTTCGTAAGAAGGCTTTTCGCGAGAAATCCGTCCGAAACACTGATAATAACGACCTTTCCGGCCGCACTGATTGCGTTCATTACCCAAACCTCCCGTTGTTTGTACTTTATACGTTATATCGATTATACCACTATAAAATACGATGTTCCAGCCCTATCGTTACAGGACCGCTCTTTTCAGAGAAACAACGACCTCGCAATGGTCTGTCGCGGGAAACATATCGACCGGAACGATCCTTTTTACCGCATAACCCTGCTTGATAAAAAGCTTCAGATCCCTCGCAAGGGTCTCGGGATTGCAGGATACATAGACGATCCTCGGAATCTTAAGGTCAGCTGCGGCTTTTATGAATTCCGGAGTGCTGCCGGTTCTGGGCGGATCCATGCACAGAACGTCTATTTCACCACGCTCCCGATCAGTCACAGCCTTTCTGTCCTGTTTGACGTTGCTTCTCTCCGGCTGTTTAATGTCATTGCTTTCGTGACTCTCGCAGTTCTCTGCCGCAAGGCCGCGCAGATACTCCGTTGCGTCCGCAGCTGCAAACCGTATATTTGATATCCCGTTTCCCCGGGCATTTGCAATGGCATCCTTTACGGCCGCCTTGTTCAGCTCCACGCCGGTCACTTCCGCCGCGTTCCTGCTCATGAACATTCCTATCGTTCCGGTTCCGCAGTAAGCGTCAAGAACCCGTTCCTTCTTTGTGAGTCCGGCCATGTCCTGAGCCAGATCATACAGCCTGCGGGTCTGTGCGGAATTGATCTGGAAAAACGCGCCCGGCGAGATCCTGAACCGCATTCCGAGCGAATCGTCCTCGATATAGCCCTTGCCGTATATTGTAATACTTCGCTCTCCGAGGACCATGCTGGTCCTTTTATTGTTGATATTCTGAATTATCGTGGATATCTGAGGGAATTTGCTCCTGATGGCCTTGATGAAATTGTTCTTCCCCGGGAACGGCACCTCCGCTGTAACAAGGATCAACATGATGTCCTCGCTTAGTCCGCAGCCGCTCTTTCCTGCATCGGATTCAGATGCATCGGAATCAGCTTCTTCAGAAACTTTTCTGTTTCCGACCCGCACGAGCACGTGCCTCAGCCATCCGTAGCCCGTATCCTCATCAAACACCTTGAGTTTAAAGGAAGGCAGCAGCCTCCTGACCTCTTCTATGATCGCGTCTGCCGTCCTGTTTTCCAGAAGGCATCCGCTGACCGGAACCACATCATGCGATTCCTCACGGTACATTCCACGGATTATCTGACCTTTTTTATTTCTTGCAAAGACCGAGTGTACCTTATTTCTGTAGTATAAAGGCTCGTCCGCGCCCACAACTGGTTCAATGCTTATCTTCTGAGACTTTGCTATATCTCCGAGAAGCCTTCTGACCGTTGCTTCCTTCTTCTTCAGCTGTTCGTCGTATGGCATGCCGGCATAGCTGCAGCCTCCGCACTTTTTCATAAAGGGGCATGATGACCGAGCATCTGCTCTGCTTATCGCTTTGGTGCAGGCCTTATTTGGGTTTTTGCGTTCAGCTTTGACCGCCGGATTAATTATGTTTTTATTGTTATTCTTCCTGTCAGTATACATTTCTCCTCCATTTGAAGCCAAACGGGATAATAGCTTGCCCCATTCTATATATAACCGTTATTGTACGGTTGACTAGCAACTCCGCCTCATATATATTTAAAATGATCTACGTATAGCAGGCGGGATGTGATCCGTGTCTGCATCAATACACCTTTGAAAGGAGCTCATATAATGCTCGAAGAACTCAAAAAACGCGTCTGTGACGCAAATCTTCTGTTGCCCAAACATAATCTCATAACCCTTACATGGGGCAATGTTTCAGGTATCGACCGCGAAAAAGGTCTTGTTGTTATCAAGCCCTCGGGCGTATCCTATGACACCATGAAGCCCGAAGATATGGTTGTTCTTGATCTCGACGGCAAGCGCGTTGAGGGCGACCTCAATCCTTCATCGGATACTCCGACTCACCTCGCTCTTTACCGTGAATACAGCGAGCTTGGCGGTATCGTTCACACACATTCGCGTTGGGCTACGATCATGGCTCAACAGGGAATGGATATCCCCGCACTCGGAACAACACATGCCGACTATTTCTACGGTTCCGTTCCCTGTGCAAGGTGTCTCTCCGATGAGGAAATAGCCGAAGCCTATGAGGCAAACACCGGCAAGGTCATCATTGAGACCTTTAAAACACGAGGAATCAAGCCTATGGATGTTCCCGCCGTTCTCCTGAAATCACACGGCCCCTTCACCTGGGGAAAGAATCCCGAGAAGGCCGTTGAAAACGCGATCGTTCTTGAAGAGGTTGCTTTCATGGCATGGCACAACCTGTCCCTTTCGGACTGCACAATCAAGCCTGTTCCCAATTCACTGCTCGACAAGCACTATCTGCGCAAGCACGGTGCCAACGCGTACTACGGTCAGGGCGACCACCACTAAGTTTACTAAGGCAGCCGGTATTACCGGTTGCCTTTTTTAACGGGCCAATCAACCGAATCAGTTTACATGCAATTCAGTTCAGTCCCAGTTCCATGTAATTCATAAAACATTCCGTAAAGTCCGGCTGATCCGCGAGCACGACTTCCTTCGATACCGAAACGATCCTGTTCAGTTCGGTGGTTCCGTCCGGATCGCCAAGGAACCTTATCGCGCCCTTCAGCGCGGTGTTTCCCGCGGGGATGCATTTCTGCGCAAGGACATTCGGAATAAGACCTGTCAGGGCTGCTTTTGAGGCATTTATCTCGCTTCCGAAGCCGCCTGAAATATATACTTTTCTGATATCTCCGGCTTCTGCGCCATACGCTTCGAGCAGGATGTCTATACCCGCTCTGATCGCTGCCTTGGCAAGCTGGAGTTCTCTTATATCCTTCTGTGTAAATGTAACCTTCCCGTCCTGTGTAAGCCTAATGCGCCCTCTGAGGCGCTCGTCAAGCAGTCCCGTACTGTCCAGAAGTCCGTTTCTGTACAGCTCCGCAACCAGTGCCACAGCTCCGGTTCCGCAGATGCCGACCGGCTCTCTCTTTAAGCATTCTTCCTGCTTCAAGGATTTACCTGTGTTTCCGGCTTCAACTATAAGCTTCAACACTATCGGTTCATCGCCGTCCCTGTCGCTCAGATCCACATCATATACCGCTCCGGGTATTCCTGCACATCCGCAGCTGATATTTCCGCCTTCAAAGGCAGGCCCTGCGGCTGTCGAGGTCACAAATATCCGCTCCGAAGTGCCGAGCGCCATTTCCCCGTTCGTTCCAAGGTCAACAAGAAGCGTCAGTTCATCATCAAACCCGCATTCATATATTCCGGCAACAATATCCGAGCCGACATACGCAGATATTCCCGGGAGCAGAAGTCCCGAATCCGTGCGCGTAAACTCAACTGATACAGGCGTAAAAGGGGCCATGCCCAGGCCTTCGCACGAATACCCCGCGAAGATATGCTGCATCGTTGTATTACCGGCAATAACTATAGCTGAGAGCCCCTCCGCGCGAAGTCCGTTTTCACTCATCAGAGCGTCAACAAGTTCGTTTATATCAGAGATAACGATATCGCGCATTTCCGGCCCGTGACCGTTATTCGAGGCAACGATCCTTGAAACGACATCGGCACCGAAGCTGCGCTGATGATTGACTCCTGTCCTGACGCCTATGATTTCACCGTTCCGGCCGACTGCAGCCACCGCGATCGTGGTTGTACCGATATCTATCGCGAGGGAGAAATCCCGAACCGGAGCTTCACCCGGCCCTTCTGCGGTATCCACGGGTATGTACATCTCCTCATCGGGCAGCTCATACTCTATCTCCAGATCACCGCAGGCCTCGCCCATCATGCAGGCAAGCCTCATTCCGGCACTTATCTCCTCTTCGGAGAAAATGTTCCTGTCAGCTTCGGAAACAGCAGCCTCTCCGCTCAGGACCCGGACCCTGCACTTTCCGCAGCTTCCCGTTCCTCCGCACAGAAAAGGAAAGCCTGCCTTGACAAGCTCCCCTTTGATATCTGTTCCTTTTGAGGCATGTAAGATCATTTTGTCACCCGTTGATAGTGGTTGCTCCCGGATAAGACCGGATTAAAGGTATCTTCTCCAGCTGCTCGGCGTGATAAGAAGAAGCATAGGGAAAAGCTCCAGACGTCCCGCAAGCATGTCGAATATCAGAACGATCTTCGAAATTCCCGAGAAGAATGAATAATTGCACGTGGGGCCGACCATGTTGAAGCCGGGTCCCATATTGTTCAGCGTTGCAAGAACAGCGGTAAAATTGGTTGTAAAATCATGTCCGTCCATCGATACAATAAGAACAGAGCTGAACATCACCGCGAAGAATATTGAAATATAAGCGTTTGTGGCACGAACAGCATCGTGATCCACAACATTGTTGTCCATCTTGATCTTTTTAACGGCACGGGGATGGATAAATATCTGGATCTGTTTTCTTGCGGCCTTGAAAAGGATCAGAAGCCTGCTCATCTTGATGCCGCCGCCGGTCGAACCCGCACATGCACCGATTATCATGACGACTATCAATATGGTCCTTGAGAACTCGGGCCATCTGTCAAAATCCGTGGTCGCGTAACCTGTCGAGGTTATCAGCGAGGACACCTGGAAGAAGGTCTGGCGGATGGTCTCGCCCATCGTCGGATACAGATGTCCGAGGTTGACAACGATCAGCGCAACGGAAACAGCGGTTATGACAAGATACAGCCTTATCTCCTCCATTGCGAAGGCCTGCTTGAACCTGCGCTTCAGAAGCAGAAAATACAGTGCGTAGTTCATTCCCGAAAGGAGCATGAAGATACCGATCGTCCACTGTACCGCGGGCGAATAGGAACCGATGCTCGAATTCAGAAGACCGAATCCGCCGGTACCGATGGTTCCGAAGGTCAGTGTAAGGCTTTCGAAAAGGTTCATTCCGCAGATCAGCAGTATGATGACCTCAAGAGTACCCATTCCGAGGTAGATGGAATACAGTATCTTTACGGTATCCTTGATCCTGGGGACAAGCTTGTCTACTGAAGGGCCTGTGGATTCAGCCTTCATCAGGTTGACGGAATTGCCTCCCAGCATCGGAAGAAGTCCGGAAAGGAAAACAAATACTCCCATTCCGCCCAGCAGGTGGAGAAAACTCCTCCAGAACAGCGAAGCATGTGAAAGCTTCTCAACATCATTGAGTATTGATGCTCCGGTCGTAGTAAAGCCGGATATTGTTTCAAACAACGCGTCTATATAGGCAGGGATCTCGCCTGTGATATAAAAAGGTATCGCTCCGAGAAGACTCATGATGATCCATCCGAGAGCTACCACAAAGTATCCCTCCTTGAGGTAAAGCCCGCCCTTTTTAGGGCTTTTGAGGGACATCAGAACCCCCAGCACAAGACACAGGGCCGCCGTGATCAGATAGGACCAGGCCGTGTCCTCCCGGTAGATCAATCCGACAACGAAGGGAAACATCAGAAAGACCGCTTCGCTCTTCATGATCCATCCGAGAACGTAGAAAATTACACCGTAATTCATATACTTATTCCCGTTTATTCAAGAATGTCATCGATATTGTTGATGTCCGAGGTTGTATGGACGATCACGACTCTGTCGCCGACCTGGATCACATCGTGTCCGCCGGGTATGATGATCTTCTTGTCTCTCGTAATACAGCAGATAAGGACATCCTTTTTCTTTTTAAGCTCCATCAGAGGGATATCTACGACGTCAGATCCTTCCTTGACTATGAATTCCATCGCCTCGGCCTCGTCGTCGCCTATCTTTCTGTAGTTTTCGATATTGGAATCCTTCGTGTATTCAACCGATCTGATGAACTGAATGATAAGATCGTTCGACACCTTGTTGGGGTTGATGATAGAGTCAAGATCAAGTCTTTCGATGACCTCATCAAAATTGATCCTGTTGATCTTTGTAACGGTCTTAACCTTGACATGATCGGTAGCAAAAAGGCTCAGCAGTATGTTCTCCTCGTCGATACTCGTAAGAGCGGCAAAGCCCGACGCATTGCCGAGTCCTTCCTCCATCAGGAGGTTCTTGTCCGTTCCGTCGCCGTTAATGATATCGGCCTCCGGCAGAGCCTCCGCAAGGAACTCGCATCTGGACCTGTCTGCTTCGACGATCTTGACCTTGATGCCGGATTCGATAAGCTTCTTTGCAAGGAAATATCCGATCTTTCCGCCGCCGACTATCATAGCGTCGGGAACCTTCTTGGATCCTACGCCGTACTGCTTGAAGAAATCGTTGATGTCCTGACGGGCACCCACGATACCAACGCGGTCACCCTCCTCAAGCACAAAATCACCGTTAGGGATAATGGTTTTGTCACCGCGCGTAACGGTGCAGACCAGAACATTGCATTTATGCTTGCCCTTAATGTCGTATATATGCAGCTTTGAAAGCTGTGAATCAAGCCTTATCCTGAAGTGGACCATTTCGACCTTACGGTTGGAGAAAACATCTATCTTAGTGGCGTAAGGGAAGTTAAATATCCTCGCGATCTCGTCCGCCGCAGCCATTTCCGGATTAAAGATCAGCGAAATGCCAAGCTCGTTCTTAAGGAACTCGATCTCGGAATTGTATATGGGATTCCTTACTCTCGCGATAGTCTTGCACTTGGACACCTTCTGACCGATAACACAGCACAGAAGGTTCATCTCGTCGGAATCCATGACCGCCACCATAAGGTCGGCATCCTCTATTCCGGCCGAGCGAAGAGTCGCCGAGCTGGTTCCGTCTCCCGATACGGACATTACATCAAGGTTTGACAGAGCGATCTTAAGACGCTCCGGGTTTTTATCTACAACGGTAACTATATGGCCTTCCGTCGTAAGCTGTTTAACAAGCGACAAGCCAATCTTGCCGCAGCCGATAATGATTATCTTCATTGCATACTCCTCTGTAAGGTGCGGTATCCGGCAACAGATGCAGATTAACCGACACCATCTCTATATTACTCCTTTCAAGGCAAAAAATAAACATAAAAAACCTCTGAAGCGATACAGCATCATATGTGCCGCTTCAGAGGCTTATGATCACTATTCTACCTGAACACGCGAAGCTTCGATGTAAAGCTCGTCATCCGTTATATACCATTCTGTTCCGTCCTCACCTGTCAGCATGTAGCAGACATTGAGAACATCGCCTTTGGCGAACGTTACGAGCGGTTCCGCAGACATATCCGCCTCGGCATAAGCGCCGGTCTTCTTCTTTTTAACCGTAACAGATCTGTTAAAGACCTGTGCCTCGGGATGGGTAAAATATCCGTCGTCAACCTTCAGCTCGCCCTGAACGTACCAGATTGAAATCATATTGGAGAAGAACGCTCCGACAGAGCCGACCTTCTTCATCATCCAGGTTTCTTCAAGCTTGCACCTTCCGTTGCCGTTGGCAGGGTCATATGCGTAGAACTGAAGAGAACCGTCACTTTTGCGTTCATAATCGCTGATAAGGATCGCGTGTCTGCCGTTCTTCGGATAGGTTGCGTAGGTTACAACACCCTCGGGATGAACATCAAGCAGATCAGCGAGATATTCACGGTTCTTCGCATGTGTTCCCACGGTTTCCTTTATCAGATAATAAACCTCGGGTTCAACAGGCTCGGCCTCGTCCTCCGTTTCATCCTCGCTTGCGGCGATACTTGCCTCGGACTTGGTTCCTTCCGAAGTAAGATGAACAAAAGGAGTTGTTGACGAAAAGTACGAATTACAGCTCTCATATTTGCCGTTCGCATCAGGGATCGGATTGCCCCCGAGCGCTGCCCTGATATCACCGAAGTTAAAGGTTACTTCCTTGCCTTCGGCTGCCTGACGGCGTCTCAGAAGAGATGTTGTGGCACTGGAGGTACATAAGCCGCTGGACTTGGAGAATTCCTGCTTCCAGCCGGTAACCCAGAGAAGGTTGTCCGTCGATATGCCGTAGCTGACATTATCAAGAGACGATGCTTCCGACTCGTTCTCCTCATACTCACCGATGTACTTGCAGTATTCCAGACTTATCCAGCCGTGAACGTCGCCGTATGTAACCCTGCCCCAGCCGTTGCTGCTGACAAATGTTACATGCACCTTCTTGCCCTTTGCAATCTCGCCGACCTTCATGTACTCACTTCCGAAGTAAGACCTGACATTAAGCGGGGTTGACTGGGTATTGATCTCGTAAATGCCTGTTTTATATGAGGCCGCCTTAACATCCACCGAACCGAAGCCGGGAATAATAAAGGCTGCGATTAATACTATCGCTATAATATTTTTGATAACTCTTGAGTTTTTCATTGGTAACTGTTACTCCTCAGAAAAAAATCGTAACAGTATTGTAACATTTTCTTTCGTTTTTTGCAAGTCGAATCTCTACTTTATCTTCTCGGACCAGTAGTCCTGACCGTAGATATCCGTGAACTTATACATGGTTATGAACTTATTCTGAAGATAAGTATCACTGACAATAAGGTCACCGGAAACAGTTATCTGTTCACCGATCATGTAGCTGTCGCTGTAGCTGCCGTCATAGCCGTAATAATCACACAGGAAGTCGATCTTGTCTCCGTTTGCGATCTCAAGCAGACCTCTGAATTCAGTCTCCGAAACGCTGCTGTCATAAACAGGCTCGGCACCCTGAACATATGCTTTTCCGGTTGATCCGTCCATCACAATGATAAGGTTGACACGTTCTCCGTTAAGAAGCGCCGGAACCTTGCCGGTGATCGTATTGCCGATAGTATCAAGATGATAGTAGGCAACAGGCTGGTTGTTGATCGATATCCATGTACCCTCTGTATCCGCTATGAGGTTGCCGTAGTCATCGATCTCATAGAGATTGTCAAGTCCCATGTCAATATAGCCTGAACCGTCATCAATAAACAGGTTCTGGTCGACTCTCTGAATAAGGGACCAGTCATCCTCATCGAGATTGATGTACTTGTGACCTTCATCGTCGCTCAGCCATCTGAGCTTGGACGCATCAAAAAGGTTCTCGCTTACATA
>CAJOQS010000087.1 GCA_905236925.1 uncultured Lachnospiraceae bacterium
CGCCATTACAAGTATCATGCCCGCAAACGGAAACGAGCCGATCGTTTCTCCAAGGACCACAACGCCCAGGACCATCGCGAAAAGCATTCTCGAAAGATCGAGAACTCCGTACAGACTGACCGGCATTTTCCTGATTGCATGGAAGCTGCACAGGAATGCAATGAAGATGATGAACGACTTCAGCGCCACCAGAAGCATTATATTCGCCGGAACGCCGCCGGCGTTTCTGACCTCGGGAATGACCAGCAGGAACGCCATGAGCGTATATACGAACAGGACCTCCGTGACACCACTCCTTGTAAGAGCTTTTTTCTTGGAAATGTCACGGACGCCCTTTAAAACGCCATATATCAGGACAAGTATCATCCACATGCTGTTACACTCACGTCAGCGCCTCGCCGGCAAGTCTGTCGGCGAGGTCGTTGTATTTATTTCCGGAGTGCCCCTTCACCTTGACAAAGGTGATCCTGAGGCTCTCCGCAGCTTTTTTGTAGAAGTCCCGGTACGCCTGCGTGCCGGTCTTGTTGGCCTTCCAAAGACCGAGAGGCCATTTGGCGATGCCTTCGTAATCGTGGAAGATGGTCAGTTCCTTCACTCCGTGATCGAGGCAGAACTGTATGGCTGCCTCGGCACCCTTGATCTCGCCCGCAACATTGTGCATTGAAGCCAGCTCGGGATCGTCATCGGCTGCGGACATCATGGCAACGGTCGTATCACCATTGAGAATTATGCAGCCGTACGCAAAACGGGAGGTTTCTTTGTCAAAGCTTCCGTCAACGTAAGCGGAAAGTACGGAAGGAACATCACTCATATCGATCGCCTCAATCTCCATCTATTGCCTCAAGGCCCTTTACGTTAGCGACCTTTTTGGCCTTGATATTCTTAACCAGTGCTGTAAATACGGTACAGCTTAAAACAACCATTATCAGCGCGTATACAGGAAGGGTTCCCCATGCAAGGGTCCTGCGGAGAACTAGGCCCAGCAGAATGGGAGTAACGGTCTGTGCGGACATGCTCGCCGCGTAGTAATAACCGGTGAATTTGCCGATCTTCTTTGAAGAGCAGAGCTCGACAACCATCGGGAACGAGCAGTTGTGAACGAGCGCCATACCAAAGCCTCTTATAGCACCAACAGCAAAGAGAAGCACAGGGAACGAGAACTCGCCGTTCTTGCCTACTACAACTCCGGTGGGCTTTGCGAAGATCATCAGAATATATGCAGCAACAGTGATTGCAAGACCTGTCGTGATGGTCCATTTACGTCCTATCCTGTCCGCGATCGATCCGGCGGTTGCAAAACCGATAACGGAGGCAACACCGCCGATGATAACAAGGAGCATGGTATTGCTTGAGGATGACTTCATGTAGTAGATAACGTAGTTTCCGATGTAGGTTCCTACTGCGTTATCAGCCATAAACCAGAGGAACTCCGCTCCGAGGATAGCCAGAAGCATGCGCTTGTTGGCAGAAGACATGGGCTTGTCGTCGTCAACGGGTGTTTCGATCGCAGCCATGCTCTCGCCAAGCTCCATTTCCTCCTTGAGCGCTTCAGCAAGCTTGTTTTCCTTGATGGTAAAGAAGAGCACGAATGCGGAAATTACCATGAGTATCGAAGCGATGATAAAGGGAACTTCAATGATCCAGAGCTTTCTTGCTTCATCGGAAACATTGATGTAATCGGAAAGCTTCATGAAGATACCGAGAACCGTTGCGAACGCTCCGCCGAAATATCCCATGATATTGATGATTCCGTTTGCCTTCGCACGGAGAGGCTTCGGCGTAATATCGGGCATAAGAGCGACCGCGGGATTGCGGTACATCATCATGAACATCAGAACGATGGCCATCATGATAACCATTCCGGCGATGTTGTTCTTATGGAAGAACAGGGGAATAAAGGGGAACGCGATAGCCGCTACCATTGTTCCGGTAAGTATATAGGGCATTCTCTTACCGATGGGAGTTCTGGTCTTGTCGGAAAGATTACCGAATATGGGCAGAAGGATGAGTGCCGCGAGATTGTCGCAGGCCATGATGATGCCGACCAGCCACTGAACGTTCAGGATCTTGTCGGGATCGCTGACTTTCAGCTCCGCCGAAGACATGTGATACATCCTGCGTGCGAAGATATCGGTCAGGAACGTGGGACACCAGGAATCGTAGACCTGCCAGAGCAGCAGGATACCGAAGAACGCGAATCCTATCAGCGCGGTGCGCTTGTAATTCAGTTTCATAAAAGAAAACCCCTCCCAACTTAATTATTCCGGCACATAAAAAGCTGCCGTGAATCCATTCTGATTATACATTAACAGTTAAGGAGGCGCAACGGATAGTTATATTCTCACAACTCTAAACATTTATCTCATCAACTATGTTATGTACCCAGACGCCCTTCTTCACCAGCGTGAACCCGATACCGCATTTGATAAAATCAAGCATGTTCACACAGGCGTACAGCAGCAGGATATTCATCGCCGTAAAGCGGGAAAGAACATAGGCGACAGGAACTACGAGCACACACATAAAGGCACTGTCGAACAGGAAGGTGATGATCGTCTTCCCGCCGGCACGCAGCGTAAAATAGGCCGCATTTTCAAAGGCGTACGCGGGTACAAACAGCGCTCCGATACGTATAATGGAAACCGCAAGAGCCCTTACGCTGTCTTCCGTGTTGTATATCCTAGGGAAGAGCGGCGCGGTAAGAAACAGCATTACGCCGATGAAGACTCCCATCACGACGGAAAAAGTGATCATCTTCGCCGCGGTATCTTTAGCCTCGTCCATCTCGTTCGCGCCAAGGATCGGTCCGATCACTATTCCCACAGAATAACCGAGGGAAAGATACACGACATTAAACAGATTGGTGATCGTCGAGGCGATATTATAAGCGGCGACAACCTCAAGTCCGCGCAGCGAATAGCACTGCAGCAGCATTGCAATACCTGCCGACCACAGGGTCTCGTTCAGAAGAAGCGGCATTCCCTTGATAAAAACCTGCTTCATGAGCGATGCGGGAACCCGCATGCTCCTGAACGCGCCCTTAATATACAGACATTTTTCCGACTTGATATGTGTCCAGAGCGCAACCACCGCCAGCTCGACATATCTGGAAATAACAGTGGCAAGAGCCGCGCCGGCAACTCCGAGAGCCGGAAGACCGAGCTTTCCGAAGATCAGGATCCAGTTGAAGCCGAGATTTGTAACAACTGCAAGAACACCTGCTGCCATAGGGACCTTTGTATCTCCCATTTCCCTGAGCATGCTCGAATAGGTCTGTGACAGTGCAAGAGGCGGAATGCCCCACAGCATTATCAGCACATAGGTCTTTCCGTAACCGAAGGTCGCTTCGATGTTTTCAACGCTTCCGTCGCCCTTCAGGTAATAGCTTATCAGGCTGTCACCGAAGGTCAGGAAGATAAAAATGGCTAAAGCTGCTATCACGGTACATACCAGAAACTTCAGCCTGAAGGTATGACGCATGCCCTCCCAGTCGCGCTTTCCGAAGTACTGTGCACCAAAGATGCCGACTCCCGAAACCGCCCCGAACAGGCATAGATTGTATACGAACATAAGCTGGTTCGCGATAGCGACTCCCGACATCTGGTTGGTACCGAGCTGGCCGACCATGATATTGTCAAGAAGACTTACGAAATTCGTTATACCGTTCTGTATCATCATGGGGACCGCGATCCCCAGTACCATCAGGTAAAATTTCCTGTCGCCTATCAGGCGCCTTATGCCTGCAGGTTTTGCCGCATTATCCATAAAAAACTCCATTGCTTCACGATACAAAACCGCAAGCGGGCTTGCGGTTTTGTTCATACTCAGATTAATCTGTTTTGTCGGATCACATCACGTCTGCCATCTGCGCCATATAGAGGTTGTAGTACTCACCCTTCCGCCTCATAAGCTCGGGTGCGGTTCCTGCCTCCTTTATGCCTCCGTCATCAACAACAAATATCATGTCTGCGTTGCGGATGGTCGAAAGACGGTGCGCGATAACAAAGGATGTTCTTCCCTTTAAGATGGCTTCGATACCCTTCTGAACAAGGATCTCAGTGTGTGTATCGATGCTCGAGGTTGCCTCGTCCAGTATCAGTATCCTCGGATCGGAAACCATGGTCCTCGCAAAAGCGATCAACTGGCGCTCACCTGCGCTCATTCCCGCTCCGCGTTCCGCGATCTCCGTGTCATAGCCCTTCTCGA
>CAJOQS010000088.1 GCA_905236925.1 uncultured Lachnospiraceae bacterium
CACCGACAACGAGCCTCTCGGCGAACCCGTCGCCCTCCATGTAGAGATAATAATTCACATCATCCTGAGAGAGAACAAACGGAGTTTTTCCCTCGGGAAGCATGATGTCCTTTTTGACAAGGACCTCTTCCCCGTTGGAATTGATCACTCTCTCGGCCATATCATGTACGCTGATGAGAACATATCCGCGCGCGTACATCTGCTCGAGGATCCTGTTGAACTCGTCAACCGTGGTCATGTATCTGTTGTAGCCGACCGGCTGGCTGCTGCCCTTTCCGAATGCCCTTGATGTATCAACTATCAGAGAATGCACGAACAGATGGCTGATCGCGGTGTTGTCTTCCCACTTCACGCATGCCGCCTTCTGCTCTTCGTATGAAGCTATGGCAGCCGTAAGCCTCTCATCGCTCTCATAGCCTTCAAAGGCCTTGACCTCTTCGATCGCCGCGTCATAGTCGTACATCGCGGCTTTTATGCCAGATGACTCCAGAAGCTCGTCGATCGCGGCGGCCTTCTTCGCCTCCGCTTCCTCGCGTTCGAGCCTCTCTTTTTCCTCGGCTTCTGCCCTGGCACGCTCTGAAGCTTCCTCTTCCTCAGCCTTTTTCCTTGCTTCCGCCTCCTCAGGCGTCATGGTAGGTGTGGCTTCTTCAGCCTTTTTCTTCTTTTCGGTTGATACGGTCTGGCTCCCCGATGCCTGCCCGTTTCCCGACGCTTTACCCTTCTTAAAGCCGCCGGTGGCGATCGCTGCGAAAAGACCGGCTATTACCACAAGTTCCACAATGATGATAATGATCTTTTTTCTGCTCATATCGCTCCACTTCCCCTATCTAATAACAGGAACGGTTGTCCGTTCCTGTTTACAAACCCCTTTATGCAAAGAACGCCTCAATGTCCTTCATGGCATCCTCTTCGTCGTCGCCGTTGATAACAACATCGATCAGATCATTCGCCGCGGTGGCTCTGTTCATGATACTGATGAAGGTCATCATTCCCATAATACTTTTGGCGTTGACCTTTTTATCCTTGTACTCAAAATAAATGCTGCTGTCGAACTTGCTGGCTTCCTGCACCAGTTTGGCAATCGGTCTTCTGTCGAGATCCGCCGTGATATCAATCGCCATTTTCTTTTGAACCATTTTCTTACTCCTCTTAAAAAAATACTACTTAGCAGACCTTGCGGAACGCAGCTTTTCAGCTATCTCCGACAATTTCTGCAGCCTGTGATTGACACCGGACCTTCCCACACGCCGTTCATGCTTCTCCCCAAGCTCGGCCAATGAAGCCTCCGGATACTGCAGCCTCAGTGTTGCGGTATCCTTCAGTTCATCGCTAAGCGAGTCGAGTCCGATGGTGTTACAAAGATATTGTATATCTTCTATCTGCCTTGCCGATGCCGCTATCGTTTTGCCGATATTGGCCGCTTCGCAGTTAACACGCCTGTTGATGGAATTGCGCATCTCCTTGACGATCCTGACATTCTCCAGTTCCATGAGGCAAACGTGCGCCTCCATGATGTTCAGAACATCGACGATGTGCTCTCCGTCTTTCAAGTATACTACAAAATGATTCTTTCTGTGAATGATCTTGGCATCTATTTCAAAAAAACCAATGATCCCGGCTATAAGCTCGGCTCTTGTCCTGTCGGCTGCCGCGAATTCCAGGTGATAATCCTTCTCCGGATTGCTTATCGAGCCGCAGGAAATGAACGCTCCGCGCAGAAAAGCCCGCTTACAGCAGGTCTGCTGGTATACTATCGGCTGCGGAACCAGTTCCGAGCCAAGCTTCAGGAGCTTTATCAGCTCCGCGGTCCCTTCACGGTCCATCGCGGTTATATAAGAGCTTTTCCGGCCGTTCTTCCGGATGATCGTCTCCGGGACAGGCTTCCGCTCCGCTCCGGTCAGCTTTCCGTACAGCAGGACAAAACGCTCGTTGATGCCGCTGTTCTCAGTCCTGATCACGATGCATCCGTCCTCGACCGTCGATGAAAGAGATACGAGAGCGGCCAGCTCCGCGATCCTGCAATGCCTCGAATTGGGCACCTCGGCAGCGAGCTCGTTTTTAACCTTCAGTGAGAATGACATGTCCTCACCCCTCAAAACCTATCAGTCGGACCTCCGGCTCAAGGCGCACTCCCGACTTGTTGAACACCGTTTCAGTGACCTCATTCATGAGGCGGTATATGTCATCGGAAGTCGCGTGTCCCTTATTGATGATGAAACCGCAGTGCTTCTCGGAGACACATGCGTCCCCGACACTGTAGCCCTTCAGTCCGGCTTCTTCTATAAGCTTGCCTGCGAAATTGCCCTCGGGGCGCTTAAAGGTGCTGCCCGCGCTGGGGAATTCCAGAGGCTGTTTTTCTCTTCTTTTTGCGTTAAGTTCGGCTATTTCGGCAAGGATATCCTCCTTATTGCCCTTTGTGAGCCTGAACAGCGCGGTAAGAACGATAAGCTTCTTCTCTCCGATCACGCTGTGACGGTAGGAAAGCTCCAGCTCATCCCGCGAAAGCACGGATATATTGCCCGCAGTATCCATGACCTCGGCACTTACGATACGGTCCTTTACCTCGGAGCCGTAGGCTCCGGCATTCATAAAGACTGCTCCGCCGACCGTTCCCGGGATACCCGCGGCGAACTCCAGTCCGGCAAGTCCGCGTCCCGCCGCGTCATTGGCGAGCTTGGCAAAGGAATGTCCCGCGTCGACCCGGACGAGGACAGTTCCGTCCGCATCCTCTTCGTAGCAAATTTCCCTGCGGTTTTCCCTTATAACAACGATGATCCCGCTGAATCCGCGGTCCGATGCGAGAATATTGCTCCCGTTCCCAATGATATAATAAGGAATCTCTTTTGCATTTGCAAGTAAAATAATATCCTTAAGCTCGTCACGTCCTGACGGGATCACAACGAAATCCGCCGGTCCGCCCGTTCTGAACGAGGTGAACCTGCTGAGAGGCTCGTCCCTCAGAACCTGTCCGCGCGGAACCGCTTCCTTAAGGAGAATAAAGATGTCGTCCCGCATCGGTCAGTCCTCAAGTGCCAGATAAGCAGCTCCGAATATGCCTGCGTCGTTGCCGAGCTTGGCAAGCCTGAAATCGCGTCCGCAGAGTACGTTCAGGTTATTGGCATCGAAGTACTTCTTTACCGTATCGGTAATGATGCTTCCGGCCCTTGCCACGCCGCCGCCGATTACATAAGCCTCGGGATCGACCGTAGCTCCGACACCGGAAAGCGCCTGTGCAAGATAAGAACACATTGTATTGACCACGCCAAGCGCAAGGGCATCTCCGTCCTTCGCTGCATCAAACACATCCTTTGCGTTCAGCTCGGAAAGCGACCTCAGTGAGCTTTCTTCGGTGGTTTCCGCAAGCTTCTTTCGCGCGAGCCTTACAACTCCGGTAGCGGACGCGTACTGCTCGAGATGTCCGTGTCCTCCGCAGCCGCAGACATCGGTTTCGGCAGAGTTTACGATGATATGTCCTATCTCTCCTCCGCCTCCGTGAATACCGTGGATGATCTTTCCGTCGACAACGATGCCGCCTCCGACGCCTGTTCCGAGGGTCACAAAAACGATATTCCTGTAGCCTTCGGCGCCGCCCTTCCATAACTCACCGAGAGCCGCCACATTGGCATCGTTCGCAGCGATGCACCTGAGACCTGTAAGTCCGGACATCTTCTCGTTTACATTGAAGATATCCCACTTCAGATTCGCGCATTTCATAACGGTTCCGTCCGGGGTTATCGGTCCGGGAACTCCGAGTCCCACGCCAAGAACATCGGACTTATCGATATTCTTCTCCGCGAGCTTTCCGAGCACCGCCTCCGCGATATCGCCCGGAACCGCCTCTCCGTGGTTCTCGCAGCGGGAGGGTATCTCCCATTTTTCAAGAAGCTCGCCGTCCTTTGTGAATAATCCGAGCTTAACTGTAGTTCCGCCTATGTCTACTCCAAAACAGTATTTCATTTTACTACGCCTCATTCCTGTGTTTTATTGATATTGGCCATTGCCCTGTCATAGAGCGCCTTGGCCGCATTGTATCCCATCTTCTTCTGGCGGCAGTTGACCGCTGCAGACTCACAGATGATCGCCAGATTACGTCCCGGCCTGATGGGGATATTGTGACATACGACCTTGTTGCCGAGATAGTTTACGTAATGCTCCTCAAGGCCCATTCTGTCGTATTCCCTGTCTCTGTCCCATTCCTCAAGATTGATGACAAGATCTATCTGCTGTGTGTTCTTGACGCTTTCAATACCGAACAGGGTCTTGACGTCAATGATGCCTATGCCTCGCAGCTCGATAAAATGCCTGGTCATTTCCGGGCTCATGCCGATGAGCGTGTCGTCGCTGACCTTCCTGATCTCGACAACATCGTCGCTGACAAGTCGGTGTCCTCTCTTGATGAGCTCAAGTGCAGCCTCGGACTTTCCTATTCCGCTCTCGCCCGTTATCAGCACACCTTCGCCGTATACATCCACCAGGACTCCGTGTATCGTCATTGCCGGAGCGAGCTGAACGTTCATCCATCTGATGACCTCTGCCATGAACGAAGATGTCGTCTTGGCAGTCCGCAGGATCGGAACGCCCTCGTTTCTGGCCGCTTCGAGGATCTCCTCGTCAACATCGAAATTCCTGCAGAAGACCACGCAGGGAATACCCAGTGACAGGAAATGCTTCATCCTTTCGATCCCGTCGGGCTGCGCCTTAAGGTAGGAATGCTCAACATTTCCGATGATCTGGATCCTCTCACGGTCAAAGTCCTCCATAAAGCCGGCCAGCTGCAGCGCAGGTCTGTTAATATCCGGCATGGTAAGCTCGATCCTGTCGATGTCCACCTCAGGCGTAAGGTTTTCCAGCGCCATCTTTTCGATAAGGTTCCGAAGCGGAACCGTGCCGGTATCAGAATTCAGCATCTCATAACCCCTTTCCGGTCATCAGCTCACCGGCGATCGCCAGCAGACCTCCGACCACAATATATATATCAGCGAGATTAAAAACAAGTTTATCAAGAAGCGGTATGTTGATAAAATCGGTGACCTCTCCGCGGAATATCCTGTCATAGACATTGCCCGCCGCACCTGCGACAACAAGGCTGAGTCCCAGCCTCATCCTGCTCTTGGTTCCGTCGGCGAGGGCAAGTGCGTATACGACAGTGAGCAGCAGAAATACCGCTGCCGAAACTCCGACCACAAGCTTTCGCTGCCCCGCGAACCTGTTCATCGCGAAGCCCTTGTTGGTACGGCGCATAAGACGGACCCTTCCGCCGAAATATTCCTCTTCTTTGTCAAAGAACTCCGCGTCGGCAAGCTTCTTGGTTATCTGATCGGAAGCAAAGCCCAGCATTGAAACAAACAGCGCCGCAATAGGATTCATGGGTCTAGCACCTTTCTACTATCGATGAGAAGGGTGCCACAGACATAAGGCGTTTCCCCGAAGCGGCCCTCCTCATTGAAGGATAATGAACACAAGCCTTTTCATCGTTCTCAAGAGAAGCGATACGCTGCTCGATCAGCGTCCTGTCGGGATCATAAACGATGCAGAGCCTCCTGTTGTCCAGAAGCTCGCTCCCGGAGAACGCGCAAAAAAGCTTAAGAACATTGATATCGCTTTCAAAAACCGTGACCCTGGCAAATTTGTCAAGCTCGAGCAGCTCCTCGATATGATATCCGAGTCCGAATCCGAAGACTATGTAATGCGATACCTGCTCCTGCCTGAACCTGTCGGCCAGAAGAAAGCTTTCACGCATGATGTTGCCGTTTGAGTGAAGATATATCGAACCTCCGCCGCTCATCGGAGCCCTGACCGTCATAAGTCCGCAGGAGGAAAATTCAACACTGTATCCGCCGCCGAGCAGCTCCTCGGGCATAAGAGGCGCTTCCAGCTCGGCGTTTCTGTTCACTCGGAGACGCTCCCTCTCATCATCCTCTATATCCGTTCCGGGCAGGGAATCGAATCCCGCAGTAAGCTTCTGTTCGAGCTTTTTTATCTTTTCATTGTACTTTTCGACATCGAAGTCGAAGAAGTCCTCTTTGCCGACTATATATTCCTGTATTCCCGTTATAAAGGCGGAAAGCTGAAGCTCATAAAGGTCCGCGAGAAGGATATAGTCCCTGTCCTTTTTGGCCTTAAGGACCGATTCGAGCATCTCACCCACAAAGTCTGCGGAAATGCCTCCGAAATAGGTCCTGTCCGCAAGAACGGCATCGCATACCCTGTTGATACCTTCTCCGCTCTCGGCCACCATTCCCAGTGCTTCATCGTACCTTCCCTGTCTGAAAAGGACAACCGCTTTATCTATATAGCCCAGCAATCTGATGTTATTATCAAAGATCTCTCTAATCTCCATACAAATATCTCCATGCCAAACCCCGTTACGGTCCATACGTTTTCATCGTATCATAAGACATCTTTTTTGTAAATCCGAACAGAAGGATGTCATTATCCCCCGGTGCGCCGACCATGTAAATCAAAAAGAGAGACATGAGTGTATGCGAAACATGTCTCTCTCTTCTTACGCCTTCCGAAAAATCCGGAGAGCGTGAGTACCATTTTAAAGCCCGATGACTATTTAGTCAAGCGCAAACTCAACGCGTACGGTCTCAGTGCTCATGTACTCGGGTCCGGGTACTATGAGCTCTTTTTCGGCCCGGAACCTGGAGATATTATACTTTCTGATCCCGTCCGGTTTGCCGTCCAATCCGTTGTTCCTGCAGTAGCTGACATACCATTCGCTAAATACGGGTTTTTCTTCCGTAAGCCCCTTTGCTCTCGTGTATTCGGCTATCGCGGGAGCCGCGTCGGCCGACAGAATGCTTATGTAGCTGAGATCGTGCGCAGCCAGTCTCTGATTGTTGATCTGAAGGTTATAGGATGCCGTTATGCTGTCAGGTCTCGAAAATGCAAAAACGGTATATATGACACAGGTGACCCCGATAATATACTTCTTGAGGGGGAAGCTCTCATTTATCACGTAAATTGCCACTCCCGCCATGAGCACGGCCAGCAGGAGGAGTACCGTAAGAACCGCAAAACGGTCATAGGTAAGCCGGTAGGCGCTTATGTACATCAGCATGCGTATCGCGCTCGAGGCGATCATGATGTATGTGCAGAAGCAGATCAAAAGCAGCTCAGCGTCAAGAAGCCTGCTGCGGATGATGTATTTCTTGATCACAAGCACCGCGACAAAGTTCAGAAGACAAACGAGCATAAGCTGGAAGAAGCCTTCCCGGGCATATTCGGCATAGCTCATGCCCTCCGGCAGAGCGAACCCGCCTATGAACAGATACAGTATCTGAACCACTGAAAATGCCAGATACAGTACACATACCGCTCCTGTAACGGTGGCAGGTATGACCGCCCCCGCTTTTCTGCGGTCCTTGACGGTAATCCGCCCCGCGTCGCTTCCGGCATAACGCATACCGCAGTATGATGACATAAATCCGAACGCAGCCATGAAAAGGATGCCTATTATCGATCCGAGCGAGATGAATTCATCAAAGAAGCGCCTGAACATATCATTGAAGACAGCGTCCGCGGATGCGAGCAGCCCTCCGAGAATGCAGAGTACTGGGATCGATACGAGCATTCCGATGACAACCCTGCCTGTATTGCTTTTCCTGTCACGCTTCTCAGACGCAAAGAACGCCTTGCCGTCGGTAAAAGGCGCCGTAAACCTGCCTATGGATCCGAATACTGCAGTAACTGTCTCCCCTATGTGTTTGCCGATGTCCCATCCCG
>CAJOQS010000089.1 GCA_905236925.1 uncultured Lachnospiraceae bacterium
ATGTCATCGCGGAGCTTGAAAAAAAGGGTGTAAAGATTATCTCTACGCCCGAGGAAGCCGCCCGTCTGCACGATGCCTCGATCATAATCCGGTCGCACGGAGTCGGGCGCAATGTTTTTGAGGCTCTTTCGTCCGATTCGAACCGGATCATCGATGCTACATGCGCTTTTGTGAAGAAAATACACAATACAGTTTCTGATTTTTCGGAAAGGGGTTATCACATTGTTATCATAGGAGACCCGAAACATCCCGAAGTAGAAGGTATCTGCGGTTGGTGCAACGGACCGTATACTGTCATTAATTCCGAGGAAGACGCATACGGTTTTAACCTCTCAAAGGAGGTTCCGGTATGTCTGGTTTCCCAAACTACTTACAATTTCATAAAATTTGAAGTATTAGTTGATATTTTAATTAAAATAGGATATAGTGTTAATGTTGTGAATACGATTTGCAACGCAACCGAGAAAAGACAGCGAGAGACCGAGGAACTTGCCAAGAGCTCCGAGGCCATGATCGTTATCGGAAGTCCGAACAGTTCAAACACGCGCAAGCTGTACGAGATTTCGTCCCGGGAATGTATTAATACTTACTACATACAGACGCATGTTGACCTGGATTTAACTGCTTTTAAATCTTTTCGTTGTGTAGGTATTACAGCAGGGGCATCCACCCCAACAACAATTATCAAGGAGGTTCAAGAATTAATGTCAGAAGAGAATTTTGAACAAATGCTGGAGGATTCACTCAAAACAATACACAACGGGGAGGTAGTAGAGGGCACGGTTATCAGTGTTAAGGAAGATCAGATCATCCTTAACATAGGATATAAGTCGGACGGAATCTGTCCTCGCAGTGAATATACAAGTGATTCAAACCTCGACCTTCGCGAAGTTGTGAAAGAGGGCGACACCATGACGGTGAAGGTTCTCAAGGTTAACGACGGTGAGGGTCAGGTTACTGTATCGTACCGCAGGCTTGCTGCTGAGCGCGGAAGCAAGAAGCTTGAGGAAGCATTTGAGAACAAAGAGGTACTTAAGGCTAAGGTCGTTCAGATCCTTGGCGGAGGTATCGTTGTAGTTGTGGACGAGACAAGGGTATTCATCCCCGCAAGTCTTGTTTCCGACGTATATGAGAAGGATCTCGAGAAGTATAAGGATCAGGAGATCGAATTCGTTATCACCGAGTTCAATCCCAGAAAGCGCCGCATCATCGGCGATCGCAAGTGTCTCCTTGTTGAGCAGAAGAAGGCTGCTATGGCTGAGCTCTTCGAGAAGATCAAGATCGGCGACGTTATCGAAGGCAAGATCAAGAATATCACCGATTTCGGTGCATTCGTTGATCTCGGCGGAGCTGACGGACTCCTTCACATCTCCGAGATGTCATGGGGACGTATCGAGAACCCCAAGAAGGTATTCAACGTTGGTGATACCATCAAGGCGTTCATCAAGGACATCAAGGGCGAGAAGGTTGCTCTTTCCATGAAGTTCCCCGATCAGAATCCCTGGGCTGACGCAGAGAACAGATTTGCAGTTGGAACCGTTGTCAAGGGTAAGGTTGCCCGCATGACTGATTTCGGCGCATTCGTTGAGATCGCACCCGGCGTTGACGCTCTGCTTCATGTTTCACAGATCGCTTATAAGCATGTTGACAAGCCTTCGGATGTTCTGAAGCTTGGTGACGAGGTTGAGGCTAAGATCGTTGATTTCAACCTTGACGAGAAGAAGATCAGCCTTTCGATCAAGGCTCTTCAGGCTCCTCCCGAGCCCAAGGCAGAAGAGACTGCAGAAGCTCCCGCTGAAGCACCTGCTGATGAGCAGTAATTGCATATTTGAATTGTTTTTCAGGGGCATGTGCCATTCGGCACATGCCCCTAATTCTTTCTTCTAAATGTAGCTGCTCGGCGGCTACGCCTTTCAGCTTTCGGTCATGGTCATCCGGTCCTCATGACCTGCTTCCATAAGAAATATTGCATCAAAGGAAGAATGCAGAGAAAAATAAGGAATTGTGAATATGATGTGAGTGAATGAGAAATCTCGAGAAAAATATTGCAAAAAAAATATTGTATATGATATAGTAATTTATAAGCAACTTATATATAATATATCGGAGATAAAAGGGTTTATGGAGGTTTTACTGTAATGGCTGATGATTATGAGTTTTTTAAGTCTCAGATACTGACTTTGACCAAGATCGATCTGAACGCTTACAAGGAGTCCCAGATGAAGCGCAGGATTGATACACTTATAGCGAAGAACCAGTGCCAGGGTTATTCCCAGTTTGTCAATCTTATCAAGTCCGATAAGGAGAAATTCGAGGAATTCGTAGCTTATCTTACGATCAATGTTTCGGAATTCTGGCGTAATCCCGACCAGTGGAAGATCCTCGAGGAGAAGGTCATCGTTGAACTTGCAAAGCTTCCTTCCCTCAAGATATGGTCTGCGGCATGCTCCACAGGTGACGAGCCTTACTCGCTTGTTATGCTTCTTCTGAAATACATGCCTGCTTCCAGATTCAAGATCATTGCTACGGATATTGATAAACAGGTTCTTGCGAAGGCTCAGTCCGGTCTCTATATCGAAAAGAGCATAAAGGGACTTCCCGAAGACTTCAAAAAGAAGTACTTC
>CAJOQS010000090.1 GCA_905236925.1 uncultured Lachnospiraceae bacterium
GCCTCGATAAGAACGAGCGGCGAGCTCTGTCCTCCGCCGGCGGACTTTCTTAACATATCACACCTGACGCTTCTGCTGAGACGTTCCTTCTTATCAAGCCTGATGCACGCGATCGCGATCCGGGCATCCTTATATTCCTCGTAAAGATCGCGCAGCCTCCGGGCTATCTCAAGGGCCTGTGTCTCATTGCCGTTCAGGGCCTTCAGGTAACATGCAAACACATACGAAAGGAGGTCCTCTCCCCAGCCTTCATCGGCAAATACGCCATCCAGACCCTTCGCAGCCTGCGCGGTATTCCCGCCGGTCTGCTGCATCCATATACGGACAAGCCTTTCCCTGATGCTCTCGGGGCGGAAGGTTTTCAGGTCCGCCAGAGCCTTTTCGTTCTCCGCAAGAAGCTTAGCCTGCGAGATCTTCCCGATGCTGTAATCCACATAATTCTGGACAAGCCTCATTTCAATATAGCGCATTCTTCGCTTTGAAAGGCGGCTCTTCATATCGGTGCCCGAATTTTTGACAACAACGGGTATAAGTATCTTCTCACGTACCGAGGAAAGCGTGATCTGCCCGGAATTGGTACCGGCGTGGAGCTTGTCTGGGGCGATCCCGATCCTCAGGTTGAAATCATTGCCCTCGAAATCATCCGTCCACACGATCTGCCTGTCAGAGTACAGGAAACCGCCCTCAAGATCGACCGTAAGCTGGGAATACCCCCATGAATCCTTGTGAAGGACAATAGTTTTTTCAAGCTCGCCCTTTGAGACGTCGAAATTGAGCACCTCAACCCCGGCGCTGATATGTACGGGTATCTTTTTATGCGCGGACACAAGAAGCTCCTCCAGCGCGAGCGAGGTATTCCCCGAGCGTGTCAGAGTCCTGTAAAGGTTGTCAAAACGGGGATCATAAAACGAGAGAGTTCTCCGGAATTCTTCTGATTTAAACAGACTCTTAGCCTCGGCCCAGTTCGTCTGGGCAAGGCTGGCAAAATGGAACAGATCGGAGGCCGGACCGTTGGATGTTTCGCAGGAAGGGACCCTGACCTTGGCAGTAAACGGTATGTCGGCTTCTCCGTATTCGGAGACGATCGAAAGATGGCCTTTTACGGTATCGTTCAGGTCAAGCTTTGTCGCGTCGAATTCATAATTGATTGTATTGGAAGTTCCGATGAAGGTCTCCTTGTCGACCTTCATCAGGTAATTGCTTGAGTATACGATTCCCTTAAAGGGACGCTCGGACGATGAGGACACACAAAAAGAGCCCGAATACACCTTTCCCATCTCGACGGAAATGAAAATACTGCCTGCGGATAGGATCAGCTCGGGCCGGTCATAGGAAAATACACCTTTGGCAAAAAGATCGATCTTTTCCTTCATGAGATCCCCGTACCTTTTCAAACAAAAACACTCGTCCGATATTAATCAGTATAGCATCTGGTTTTTTTCATTTCAAGGATTATCAGGATTAAGCCCCTAAAAAGGAAGAGAGCGTAGATCTTGGGGATAATCTACGCTCCAATGTAAGGGAGAAAGAGTTATGTTGTCGGCAGTATTGAGGGGGAGGACTGCCGGCAAACTCTGAGTTAAGCTAACGCTTTTTCTGTTGTAAGAGTATTATACACACATACTTCCGTCTTTGTCAACATGTTTTTATTACTTTTTGAAGATTTTTTTATTTTTGCGTATTCGTGTACATATATAGATAAGGAAGCGTGAATACATTTGTTTTTGTGTATATTCTGCCCGCTCGGCCTTTTCCGCACATAAAAAGGCCACCGGAAAACCGGTGGCCAAAAGAAAGATCAGCTTCAATATAATTAAGCAATAGCCTTCTTAGCGGTGTCAACAAGACTTGCAAAGCCCTCGGGATCAGCGATAGCGATCTCTGAAAGCATCTTGCGGTTGATGTCGATGTTGGCAACCTTAAGACCATGCATGAGCTTGCTGTATGTAAAATCGTTCATTCTGCATGCTGCATTGATACGAGCGATCCAGAGCTTGCGGAAATCTCTCTTCTTCTGCTTACGGCCGGCAAATGCAGCTGTAAGAGCTCTCATAACCGCCTGCTTGGCAGTCCTGTACTGGTTGGATCTTGCTCCCCTGTAACCCTTAGCGAGTTTTAATACTCTGTTGTGCTTCTTCTTGGCGTTAACGCCACCCTTGATTCTTGCCATTTGTAGTTCCTCCTATCTCACTAAACCGGATTACAGATAAGGCAGCATCTTCTTGGTCTGTCTCATAAGAGCGGAACCAACGGTGCTGGGCTTTCTTAATCTTCTCTTCATCTTAGATGTCTTCTTGGTAAGGATGTGTGCCTTTCCGCACTTGAATCTCTTGATCTTACCTGTGCCGGTCTTCGTAAAACGCTTGGCGGCAGCTCTGTTTGTCTTTAACTTCGGCATTGTTTTTTCCTCCTTTTTAGATAAGAAAACTTATTTCTTCTGGGTAAGGAACATGATCATGTTCCTGCCTTCAAGCTTAGCGGCCTTGTCCACAACCGCAATATCCGCAAGCTGCTCCGCGAAGGAGTCAAGTATCTGCTTTCCGGACTGCATGTGAGCCATCTCGCGGCCTCTGAACTTTAAGGTTGCCTTCACTTTATCTCCGTGCTCAAGGAACTTACGAGCCTGATTTGCCTTTGTGTTCAAATCATTATCATCAATGTTGGGCGAAAGACGGATCTCCTTGACTTCCATCGTTTTCTGCTTCTTCCTGGCTTCCTTCTCCCTGCGCAGCTGCTCATAACGGAACTTTCCGAAATCAGCGATCTTGCATACAGGGGGCTTTGCCGTGGGCGCGATCTTAATAAGATCAAGTTCCGCAGCAGCCGCCATGGCAAGAGCTTCCTTTGAAGACATGATGCCAAGCTGTTCACCGTTTTCACCGATCAGACGGATTTCCTTGTCTCTGATCTGTTCGTTGATAAAATACTCGCTAATAGTTCTACACCTCCCCGTAGGACATGGTCTTAAAGCACAAAAAAAGTGAATAGCAAACTATCCACTTTAATTAAGCAAAATTATAGGACCCTTTCACTGCCGTTCGGCGCTGGGGGTGAGAGTGGATACTCTGCTTGACCGGTCGTGGGCCCTTCCCACAACCTTTGACATATTACCATCTGTTGTTCCTGTTGTCAACAGTTTTTTACGCATTTGCCTTCTGCAATTCGTAAAGCTTCTTGTATATGCCGTTTTGAGCGAGAAGCTCCTGATGCGTTCCCTGCTCTCTGAGCCTTCCCTTATGCATTACCATGATGCAGTCGCAGTGCTGTATCGTTGACAGCCTGTGAGCCACCATGATGGTCGTTCTGCCGCTCATAAGCCTCTGAAGAGCTTCCGTGATGAGCAGCTCGGTTTCGGTATCGATGTTGGCGGTTGCCTCATCCATTACAAGGATCTTCGGATCATATGCAAGTGTTCTCGCAAAACTCAGCAGCTGCCTCTGGCCAGAGGAAAGGGTGCTTCCTCTCTCGCTGACAGCCTCCTGATAGCCGTGTTCAAGCCGTTCTATGAATGTAGAAGCATTGGCTATCTCAGCCGCCTTTTTAACCTGTTCATTTGTTATATCATCATTTAACAATCGTATATTGCTCTCGATATTTCCGGTGAATACGAAAACATCCTGCTGAACCTGCCCTATGGCAGACCTCAGCTCGTCGGTATCCATATCCCTGATATCAACGCCGTCGACCAGAATCCTGCCCTTGTTTATGTCGTAATAGCGTCCCACCAGGCTGAGTATCGTCGTTTTGCCCGCTCCCGTCGCGCCTACGAAGGCGACCTTCTCTCCGGGCTCGATCGTGAAGCTGACATCCTTTAATACCCAGTCCTCGTCATTGTAGGCGAACCACACATGGTCAAACTCAATCCGTCCCCTGATCGGCACGATGTTGCCGTCCGCGTCAAGCGGGTGGGCAGGTTCGTCGGGTGAAACGATCGAAGGTTCCTCGTCCAGTATCGTAAAGATCTTTTCAGACGAAGCAAAGGCCTGCTGTATCGTTCCTATCTGCTCGGCCATATCCTGGATCGGTTCAAAGAAGGACTGCACGTACTGTATAAAGATATACAGGGTTCCCACTGTTATGCCGCTGCCCTTCAGCGCGTTCTCGGCGAATACGAGCGCGCTTCCGCCCCAGATGATGTTTATCAGTGCAAGGATCGAGAGCATGTAGATCGAGGGTCTGAATATCGCGAAAACCATTATCTCGCGGAAATTCGCCCTGAACAGGTCATTGCTGCGCCTTCTGAATTCTGCGTTTTTCTCATCTTCACGGTTGAATATCTGAATGATCTTCATGCCGGAGATATGCTCGGACAGGTACGTATTGATCGCCGTGATCTTGCTTCTCGTGATCCTGTAGCAGGTACGCGATACCTTCTTGAACACAAAGGTCAGCGCGACTATGAACGGTATGAGGACGAATGCCCTCAGCGCCAGTCTGGTGTTCAGAACAAGCATTACAGCAGCCAGGCCTATTATCTTAACGCCGTTCTTGATAATACGGACCAGAATACCCGAAAACAGCTCGTTCAGCGATTCAACATCGTTGGTTACACGCGTTACCAGCCTTCCCACAGGGGAAACATCAAAGAACGAAAGCCCGAGACTGTGTATATGCGCAAAAACCTCGGCGCGGATGTTGAAGATGATGTTCTGGCCTGTAGTCTGGAGCAGGCCTATCTGACCCACATACAGTATAAACATAAGTACCATGGCAGCCAGATATGACAGTCCGTCCCTGCGGATCAGCGCGTAGTCGGCGCCCTCGACGAAATGATCGACCGCACTTCCCAGTACGGTGGGACAGTACAGCTCAAGTCCGGTGGTCGCCAGCATCATCAGCGAAGCGATCGCCACGGTGCCCGTATAAGGACGCACATATCCGAGGAGCCGCCCGAAAACATGCCTCTTCTCGTTCCCTTCTATCCTGTTGTTCATCTCAAAGCCTCTCATTCCGCTATGTCGTCTATCATCTTCTCAAGCTGCTGCTTCTCATACAGACGCTCATAAATACCGCCTGTCTTCATCAGCTCTTCATGGGTGCCGTGCTCTGCTATCCTGCCGTCATCAAGGACAACGATCTGATCGGCATTCTGTATCGTGGAAATGCGGTGAGCGATGATTATCGTGGTTTTTCCTTCCCTGACCTTCTTCAGATTTTCAAGTATCCTTGCTTCGGTATCCGTATCGACAGCGGAGAGTGAATCGTCAAGTATCAGGATCGGAGCGGTCTTCATAAGTGCCCTCGCTATCGAGGTCCTCTGCTTCTGTCCGCCCGACATCGTAACGCCTCTTTCTCCGATTACCGTACCGTACTTAGCGGGGAATTCGATTATATTGTCATGAACACAGGCCTGTTTTGCGGCTTCCTCAACCTCGGCAAGATCATTGTAGGCCTCGTTGATCTTTGTGTAATGGCCTGCCTGATCCTCCTCAAGGAACTCGTTAAGCTGCACCGCCGACTTCCTAAGCGTCGATAATGAGAACTTCTCCTCCGGGAGATCAAGCTTTTTCCTGACTCCAAAGGCGATATTGGCCTGAATCGTATCCGAGAACAGGAAGTTGTCCTGCGGAACATAGGCGATCTGTGACCTGAGCACTGAAAGCGGTATCTCACGGATCGGATGACCGTCAAAGAGTATCTCTCCGCTCTCCGCCTCATAAAGCCGTACCAGCAGATTGGCAAGAGTCGTTTTTCCGCATCCGGTTCTTCCGATAACGGCCAGCGTCGAGCCTGCAGGAACCGAGATATCTATATTTTTCAGTGCCTTGGGAAGCTCCGGATCATACCTGAAGGAAAGATCTCTTATATCTATATTGCCCTCAAGTTTGCCTATTCCGCTGTCCCTGCCGGTATCAACTATGTCGGGCTCGGCGTCGAAGATCTTCCTGAGACGCTTCATCGCAGCGTGTCCCTGTGTAAATGACGAAACGCTGTCGCCCACAGCGATCATCGGCCATACGAGCATTCCGATGTACTGGTTAAACGCTATGAAATGACCAACCGAGATCTCCCCCTTAAAGACGAGCATTCCTCCGTACAGAAGTGCTATCGATCTGCAGATTCCGATGACAAGCTCGATCGCGGGCATGAAGATCATATTAGCGCGGATGAGCTTGAGGTTTTTCTTCTTATTGTTCAGGTTAACCTTCATGAACTCTTCCTGCTCACGCTTTTCCTGAACAAATGCCTTGATTACCCTTACACCCGAAAAGCTTTCCTGAACCCTGTCACTGAGAAGTGAAAATGCTTCATTCTTCTCGACATAGTATTTATCAACGACAAGGCAGTAGTACAGGGCGCCGCCGAGTATGATGAGCATGGGTATGCACGCGGCGACAGTCAGCCTTCCGTCAACATAGCGCACCATTTTCACAAGCACCATGACAGTCATAACGACAGCATCGAATACCGAGATAACGGCGGGGCCGATGGCCATCCTTATCGCGGCGATGTCATTTGTAAAATGGGCCATCAGGTCGCCGGTCTTGTGCTCGTTGTAATATTTCTGCGAAAGACCCGTAAGATGCTCGAAAAGGTCGTCGCGCATCTCTTTTTCGATCTTTCTGGCTGTGATGAACAGGAACCATCTCCAGCCGAACCTTCCCATTGCCATTCCGAGGCCGCAGAGGAATATCAGGAGGACACAACGCGCTACATTTTCCGGAGTAAAGCCTCCGCCTCCGAGTCCGTCGGTCACTTCACCGGTAAACTGCGGTATGTAGACTCCGAGGAGATCGACACCGAACAGTATCAGTATTCCCATCAGATATTTGAAAAAGTATTTTTTAATATAACCCAGCAGCATTGCAGCCTCCTTGTTTTGACAGGTCACTTTCGACCAGCGCACCGTCGATCATATTATATACTCTGTTGCATATCCGTGCCACAAGCCTTTTGTCATGGGAAATGATGATAAAGGTCAGGCCGCGTTCCTTCTTCAGCCTCATCAGAAGCTCCAGCACCTGCTCGCGTATGGTCACGTCAAGCGCCGAAACAGGCTCGTCTAAAATTATTAATTCACGATTTAATATGATGTTCAGGGCGATCGACACCCGCTGCCGCTGTCCTCCGGACAGCTGCGAGATCTTTCTGTCGGCAAGTCCCGCATCCAGCTCGACAGCTTCGAGTGTTCTGATGACCTGTTCCCTTCTTGCGTTCCTGTCCTTTATTCCGGCCAGGATCAGAGGCTCCTCAAGTAACCGCTCAACCTTCATGAAGGGGTTGAGGCTGCTCATCGGATCCTGAAATACCATTCCGGGCCGCTCACAGTTCAGCTTCATGGTTCCTTCGGTGTATTTCTGGAGCCCTGCTATCGCCTTTACAAGCGTTGTTTTTCCGCATCCGGACTTTCCGACGATTCCTACGCAGTCTCCCCTGCGGATCGTCATGTCGATATCCTTATTGACCCTGTTGAACTGCTTTTTCGAAAACAGGCTCTTTCCGCGGTTCCGGTAAAGCACGCTGAATTTGCTGAGCTCAACGATGACTTCGCCTTCCGGAGCATCCTTTTCAATATAAGAAGAATCCGCGAAGGCTGCCTCGAGCAGCTTCCTGCCGTACTCGCTCCCGGGCACGACAAAGTCCGTTATTCCAACGCCTTCACGCTGCTTATCTATTTTCAGTTCCTCAACTATCTGTCCATCCTTTAACAGCAGTGCCCGTCCGCAGATGGAGGCGATGACCTCGAGGTCGTGAGAGATCAGGATTATCGAGGTTCCGTACTTTCGGTTTATTTTCTTGAATATATCAAGTATGACGCCGACTATATCGGCATCCAGGGCTGTCGTGGGTTCATCAGCGATAATGGTGTCGGCTCGGGCAACTATCGCCATTGCGATCATCACTCTCTGACGCATACCGCCCGAAAGCTCGTGAGGATACATATCATAGAGCCTGTCGGGGTCTTCGAGCCCGGTATCGGCAAGGGCCTCGAGCACCCGCTCCTTCTGCTCCTTTTCACTCAGATGCGAGGCGTGAAGCTCCAGTATCTCGTCTATCTGCCAGCCGATCGTCTTGACCGGATTAAGGGAAGTCATGGGCTCCTGGAAGATCATGGCGATCCTGCCTCCCCTGACCTTCGTCATTTCATGCTCCGAAGCATCGGTGAGATTCATGCCGTCGTAGATGATCTCGCCTTCCGTGATAAGTGAGGAATCCGAAGCGATTCCGAGTACCGACAGCGCGGTAAGGCTCTTTCCGGATCCCGATTCGCCGACAAGTCCAAGGATCTCGCCCTTTTTGAGATCAAAGCTTATACCCTTTATGACCTCATTGATGCCGTCCTCATCGATAAAGCCCACGTGGAGTTTTCTGAGAGACAGGCGCACGTCTTCCTGCTGCTTTTTCTCATCCGCACCGGCACTCTCACGAAGCTCTTTTCTCCGTTCCGCGGCTTTTTTCCTGATCTGTCTGAAATTAATGGCGGAAACTCCGACATTTCCGCTGATAAGCGAAAGCCCAAGGATCGCGATGATCATCGTGAGACTGACAAACAGCATATACCAGGGCGCTCCGTAAATGTAAACCTGCGCCTCCGCGAGCATACGTCCGAGGCTTGGATCCGGCGGCTGCACGCCGAGTCCGAGATAACTGAGTCCCGCCTCCGCAAGAACAGCGTTGTTGAGCCCCACAAGTATCGAAGACCAGAAGACAGGAAGAGTATTGGGAAGGATATGCACGAAGATTATCCTGAAATCCGATGCTCCAAGCAGTTTGGCGTTCGAAACGTAATCAAGCTTTCTCTCGGCCAGGAACTCGGAGCGCATGATCCTTGCGAAGCTCGGGATGAAAACTATTCCGAGCGCGATACAGATATTCAGTGTTCCCTTGTCCAGTATGCTGACCACAACCAGCGCCAGAAGGATGCTGGGGAAAGAAGCAAGGCCGTCGTTCACGCGCATAAGGACTTCATCAACGATACCGCCGTAATAGCCCGTAAGCGCTCCGACCAGACCACCGATCAGTGCACCAACGCTTACCGTAAATACAGCTATCGTAAAGGTTGAACCGGCACCGTCGACCACTCTCGAGAAAATATCTCTTCCGAAGTTGTCGGTACCGAATATATGACTGATGGAAGGCTTCGAAAAGATAGCCGAATAATCCATCTCATTTACATCATAAGGAAGCCAGAATAAAGACAACACGACAGGAATAGAACATAGTAGTACCATGATTATCCCCGTCAATAACGCACGATTTAACTTCTTCATTCCGGACCTCCTTTCTTTTATCTTAGTTTTATTTCAGACCCTTGGATCCAGCACTCTGTAGACCAGATCAACGATCAGATTTACAAGCAGGACAGTCGCAGCTATATAAACGACTATAGCCTGTACCACATTGAAGTCACGGTTGGCTATGGAGTTGACCAGAAGCCTTCCCATACCGGGCAGATTGAATACCTGCTCTATCATTATGCTGCCTGCCAGCACCTCTGCCACGATCAGGCCGATGAAGGTAATGACGGGCATCATGGAGTTCCTGAACACATGCTTCCACATAATGCCGTGGAGGCTGTTGCCCTTTGCTTTCGCTGTCCTGACATAATCACATGCCAGCTGCTCTCTGACACTGGCTTTCATATACTGGACCGTCATGGCGATCTTGGGGATGGCTACGCTTATCGCAGGGAAGATCATGAACCTGATAAAGCGTCCGGCATCCTCATCGGGCGGTACAAAGCCTCCGGGAGTAAACGACCTCAGCCAGATGCCGAAAATAAGAGTAATAAGCAGTCCCGTAACAAAAGAAGGTATAGCCATGAAGGTTATCGCAGCGGCTTCGGATATCCTGTCCGCATATCCTCCGGGCCGTGCCGCGCACAAAAGCCCTATCGGAAGGGAAACGAGCGCTATCATTACGATGGACATTCCGGCAAGCGTAAGCGTAACCGGGAGTCTCGAAGCAATCAGTTCATTGGCCGTCATTCCCTCGTACCGCATGGACATGCCGAAATCTCCTCGAACTGCTCCTTTAAGCCAGCTCACAAAGCGTTCCGAGACCGGACGGTCATATCCGTATTCCGCCCTCAGGGCTTCTATCGCTTCCGGCGTAGCTTCCGTTCCCAGTCTGGCGACCGCCGCATCACCGGGCAGAACCTGGAACATGATAAAAGAAAGCAGGGCCACAGACAGGATCGTAACTATAAATGAAACGATCTTCCTAATATAGAAATTCATCCGTATCCCCCTTTCCATCGAAAAAGAAGGCGGGGAGTTTCCCCGCCCTCTTGCTATTGTATGCGCGTTTCATTACGCGTTCAAGCATAAGTTTTGTACTTTATCGATAATTAATAAATCCATCACTTTGTCTTGGGATCGACAACATAATGAATCGAAGCAATATCCTGAACGTAAACAGGATAGAAGGTATATCCGTCCAGATCCCTGCTCACTGCCACAAGCTGTGCAGGGCTCTGTAAATATGCCGCTGCGGCATCGCCTGTAAGGATCTGCTGAAGCTTCTTGTAATTGTCGATCTTAGCGTCGCTGCGTGTTGTCGACTTTGCGCTTTCAAAGACCTCATCAAACTCTGCGTTGCTGTAATTCATAAAGTTCTTCGAGGATGTCGAAGGATAGAAGCGCAGAACATCGGAGGGTGCAAGCTGTGAATCGAGACCGATGATCGTAGATGTATAGTTTCTGCCAACATAAACATCCGAAAGCCATGTGGACCATTCCACCAGCTCAATCTTGGCTGTGATACCGACCTTTGCAAGCTGATCGGCAACAACCTGCGCGGTCCTTACATGAAAATCATAGTTTGAAGGCACCGTTATTGTAAATGTAAAACCGTCGGCCAGACCTGCTTCCGCAAGAAGCTCCTTTGCCTTAGCCTGATCGTACGGATAAGCATTTACAAGACTCTTGTCATAGTATGACGAGAACGAAGGGAACATGTTTGAACCGATGATCTCGCCCTTTCCTCCGGCAACCACATTTATGATCGCCTGACGGTCGATCGCATAGCAGACTGCCTGACGCACCTTGACATTGTCAAAAGGAGCAACCGCATTGTTCAGGAACAGAGCCTGGACAAGGTTCATCGTTCCGTCCACTATGTTCATTTTGCCCTCGAGCTGCGCTGCCTGATCGTTTGTCAGGTACGGGAACACATCAATGCTTCCGCCCAGCAGTTCAAGGAATGCTGAATCGGTATTCGCGCAGATCTTGAACGTAACACCGTCAAGATAAGGGCAGCCCTCGATGTAATAATCCGCGTTCTTCTCGAGAACAATGGAAGTGAGGGGTGAATAGGAAACAAACTTAAAGGGACCAGTACCAATCGGTTTGGTCGCCTGCTCCGTGTAATCACACGGGATTATGCTGCTTGTGAAGTAGCCGATCAACTCGGTGTTGGGACTCGAGAGAGTAACAACAACCTTGCCGTTATCGTTTGTTATGTCGGAAATAATATTAAAAGCCGATACTGTTGAAACATCCGCTTCGGGAGTTTCGGACAGACCGGCTGCACGCTTGAGTGAGTAAATAACATCCTCGGGAGTGACTGTTTTTCCGTTATGGAACTTCACATTGCTGCGGAGCTCAAAGGTATACTTAAGTCCGTCATCCGATATCTCGTACGAGGATGCTACTGCGGGAACAAAATTGCCATCCTTGTCGACCTTGATAAGGCCTTCAAAAATGTTGTACAGAACTTCTTTGGTTCCTGCCGCTACTGCTTTGTGTGGGTCAAGACTGTCCAAATCCTGGGTTATTCCAACCGTAATTTTTCCGCCATAATAAACAGAGTCGGAGCTGTTGCCGTCTTTGTCCGTACCGCCCTTGCATGCGCAAAGTGCAGTCGTCATCACCAGCAGCATCATGATCGCAATGATCTTCTTCATGATGCTTACCTCTTTTCTAATTTATTACGCGTTGTAGTGTAACCGAACGAACAGTAAATGTCAAGCGGTTTGGGAGGATGGGCTATTTCCTGAAGGGCTTCGAGAACAGGAATGCAACTCCCATTATGGCATCCATGAGTAAAAGCATCCAAAAAGCAATGAGTATGTACGCCTCCGAAGTACCGTTAAAGCAATACAATGTCACTATGCCATACATTGTAAAGCGTGTCAGAACAAGAGATATCTCGCAGACCACTTCGGTCGCGATACCCCTGATCGTCGGTTTCAGGACAAGTTCCACTCCCTGCTTCTTTCGCATCTTATCCGTATAGTTGTATTCGGTATCGCCCTCGCAGAAAACGGCGTACCGTTTCTTCAATACACGCTGTTTTCTACTCAAATGCCGTACCTCCCAAAATACCTTTCATATAGAACTCATAGACCTTGGCAGTCTCATATCTGACTTCCGGGAAATCTGCCAGCGAATATAATTCCGATGTGAGACTGTCTTTACTCTTAGTCACAAAATATATCTGTTCCTTCATATAAGTCTTCAGATTCAGATGCAGCACATTATGCGTGGAGAAAATGAACTGACCATGATGCTCCGCGCCATTCACAAATGCGACCACTCTGTCTGAAAGGATCGGATTCAAAACCCTGTCCATTTCATCCGCAAAAACGACCATGTTCTCATATACTACGCGGAATATCTGCACTGTCCATGCAAAGAATTCCCTTACACCTGTTGAATCCTGCTGTAGTTCTCTTCTGATCTCATTCCCATCAGCATCCTTGCGGATAATAAGTGATTTCCCATAAGGCTTGTCATTATCAACCTCTATGCTGCAGATACTGTAATCAACCATGCGGAAGATTTCGAGGAAGCGTGGGTCTTTCATAACCTTTATGTCCTCATCCTTTCCGGCTGGATCATTTTCTCTGTCCTCAGGCACAGTGCCCGGAAGCAGGATGTACTTAAACCAGTTTGCCGTTTCAATGGCATCCCTGTTACCCAAAAGCGCCAGCTTGCTTAAAAAAAGACCATAGCTGTTATTACTGTTCTTTAGGACAGGCGTCAGCTCACTTGCTTTTCCATCTTTCTTTTCATACTTTCCGTCCGTGTTACGCTCTACCGCAAACAGACATGAAAAAGCCGTTCTCCGTTTGCTTTGCTTATAGAGAGCCTCGCTGATAATGCCTGATCTGTCGATAGCAAGTGAATATCTGTATACCTGTCCGGAGGCAGCAACGAAAGTGATTTCAAACCTTTGCACCGGATTCTTCTCTGTAATTGTACTTGTCGCATTAACATATGCGCCTACTGACTGTACCCGGGAGTTCACATCCACAAGACTCTTAAGGAACTTGAGGCTCCCAATGAAATTAGACTTACCACCTGCATTCTCGCCGACGATAACAGCGGTCTTTAAAAGATTATATTCAGCATCTGTTGATGAATAATTATCAGGAAAACGTGTTTTAACCTTTCCTGTAGGCGCCTCCATGCTGAATTCACTTTCAATATTGAAAGAACAAAAATTGTTGAAGGTAAACCCGATCAGCATTTGCTTTCTCCTTTCCGCATTATACTATTCACGCGTACATTATAACACGAAAAACCCAGATGTAAAACAGTATTTTGGTTTAGACACATGTTTTTTATGTCATTATTTTCGTTTTTCCTCCGTAAAATGCCATTTTTATACTTTCCCCGTAAGCCAACCATCGATACCTCCGGCCCTTAAACCGCCGTAAACCCATTACTCTTTCCCTGCTGCCTTTTAAACTACTACGGATATCCGATACTGCCTTGACCCTAAAAGAGTTACCGACCATAGCGGTCGCACCAATTACCACAGATTTATGTTTCCAAGAACAAATTGTTGGCATTGAATCCTTGACAAAACAGAAGGCTCTGTTACCAAGAGCCTTCTCTCTGAGGCATCTCAAGGGATGTCTCTTTTTTATCATACACCATTACATTTCTCCCCGCCAGCAGATACGCCTTCCTTAAACTCTTACACCTCATCCAGAAACGCAGCCATATACAGTGGTAAAGTAATTATTCCCTCATCACTTACGCCGATATTCCCGTCTACGAACTTATATGCATAAGAAATGCCGGATTCCTTTTTCATAATGGCACTTAACGAGTTCGCTTTTGTATTGCTGCTTTTAACCTCTATGGGTACGGGTTTCCCACCCACCTGGATTATAAAATCCAGTTCCCGCTTAGTGGTCTCATTTTTATAGAAATACAACCGATAACCCTTTTTATATAACGCATCAGCTATGGCACATTCATACAAGCCACCTTTTGTATTTCCAGCGAGTGTGTTTTCGACTATATTCTGTTTTAACGAGAAATCCTTCATCGCAATAAGCAATGACAAATCCGTCGTATACGCTCTGAAGAAATCATCGCGGGCGTAATCATCAAGATCGTATTTAACATCGGTAACCAGCTTGCACAAGTGAATCAGGTCAGCTCTCAGAAGCCAGTCTATACTTGTATAATATTTCTGCCCTCTTGCACCATGCTCTATCTCTTTATATTGAAATTTGTGGTTTTCCTTGTCCAACAGCTGCCTTGCAAGGGTCAGATAACATTTTTCGGCCTTAACCTTTTCTTCCGCCACAGCATAATGAGCTATATCGTATTGATATCCCAAAAGTAGGCTTCTTTGAACAGCGTCGACTTCTTTGAAATCCCTTGTATCCAGATACTTCTGGACCGCTTCCGGCATTCCTCCCGTTGCAATATATGTTCTGAAATATCTCATCAACTGCATATGGATCGATTTGGGAATCTCTTTTTTATCCTTCAGATATTTGCGAAGCGAACCTATAACATCCTCAGATAGCCCCATTCCCCAAAGGAATTCTTCAAAATCAAGGCTATACATTTTTATATAATCTACATATCCGACCGGATATGAAGATGCTCGTTTATAATCAATACCCAAAAGTGATCCGGACGCGATCACATCAAATCCGTCATCCGTTGCCCAGAACTTAAGCGAAGTTATTGCTTCTTCACATTCCTGGATCTCGTCAAGAAAAATCAAAGTCTTGCCCGGAATGATCTTCTTGTCGGGAAAACGAAATCTCAATGCCATGACCATATTCTCGACTGTAAGATCACCGGAAAAGACTTCTGCAGCTGATGGCATCTGCATAAAATTAATTTCAATATATTCCTCATATTTTTCTTTGGCAAACCTCTCAATGGCAAACGTTTTCCCTGTCTGTCTGGCGCCCTGAACGATCAAACACTTATTTTTCTTATGTAA
>CAJOQS010000091.1 GCA_905236925.1 uncultured Lachnospiraceae bacterium
GAAAACAGCAGTGAAGACAGAACCACCGCTGCTGTCAGGATCAATATTCTTTCAAAAAACCTGAACATCCCGTTTACCCCCTGCTACCAATTCTAATCAAACCAAAAAGCAAAAGCAAGAAAGAAATAAAAAGCAGCACCCACCGCCTACCGGCTGTGGGTGTTTTCTATCTCTCCGGCTGCCCTCAGGGCAAGCTTGGTTATAACAGGCCCGGTCAGCTCATATATGACAGTTCCGCAAAGTATAACCGTTCTTATCTGCGGTCCGTGGTTCGGGACGACCGACATGGCTGTGGTCGCAAGTCCGATCGCAACACCGGCCTGGGGAACGAGCGTCCATCCCAGATATTTCTGTATCTTCGCGGATGCCCTGCAGATCTTTCCTCCCAGCGCGGCTCCCGATACCTTTCCGGCCACGCGGAAGAATACATATATCAGTCCGATGACTCCGACCTTGGGAATGAGCGAAACATCAAGTCCGGCACCCGAAAGGAAGAAGAACATCATGAACAGAGGAGGTGTCATCCTGTCGGTCTGCTCGAATATCTTCTCGCTCTCGTTTGATGTATTAACAAGTACCGCTCCGAGCATCATGCACGCGAGCAGAGCCGAGAGTCCCAGCAGATCCGAGATCCCGAGGCAGGCAAAGACCATCGCGAAGGTCACTCCGAGACGGTTGCCGCGTCCAGTGAACCATTTGACAAGAAATCGGAACAGGACACCCATCACAGCGCCCAGAATAAGCGCGCCGAATATCTCTGCAACGGGCTTCAGAATCGTCATAAGGACAGATCCAGAACCGCCGTTTTCTATCGACTGTGCTATCGCAACGGAAATTCCGAAGAACATCAGAGCAGTCGCATCGTCTATCGCCACAACGGCAAGAAGTGTTTCGGTGACCTCGCCCTTTGCCTTGTACTGCTTGACCACCATAAGAGTGGCAGCCGGTGCGGTTGCCGCAGCTATCGCTCCGAGACAGAGCGAGAAGGGCACATCGTTTCCGGCTATTATCAGAGCCGCATCCACTATAAGTACAGCTCCGAGAGACTCGCATATCGCTATCACAACAGGTGTTTTGCCGACCTTCTTAAGATAGGAAAGCTTGAACTCCGCTCCTATCGAGAACGCGATAAAGCCCAGCGCAACGTTTGTTATGAATCCAAGGTGCTCCACGGTTCCGGCGGGTATAAGGTTGAGACAATAGGGTCCGAGAAGCAGTCCTATTATCAGATATCCCGTAACATTCGGGAGCTTTACGACCTTCATGACCTTGCTCGAAAGCAGAGCCGCTATCATCCCGATCGCGAGGAAGGTAAGCGTATTAAGATTAAGATCTGGCAGCATTTTCATTACCTCTTATTATACTCTCAGTCCGGCTCGTTCAGTCCGGATACATAGGTTATGGGAATTTCAAACATGATTCCCGAATTGGGTTCCTTCAGATTAACAAGCTTCTTGATTGTCGTGCGCGCATGAACGATCTGCTCGTCCTTCAACACAAACAGGACAACCTTGCAGTTGGGTGTTTCCTCGTCCTTTAATATATGGCGGAGCATTCCGAACATGGGTATATCCTCCATATTAGCCAGCTGCTCTCCCATTCCTCTGCCTTCTATGATCGTTCCGCCGCGGACACCTTCGTTCGCGAGCTGCTTGAGGATCTCGTCAAGCTTATTGTCATTTTTCAAGATCAGTGTAAGTAATTGCATACGCACTACCTCCTCTATTCTTTGCGGTTTGCGAGTGATTATATATCTTATTATATATTTATTCAAGAGAAAACAAGCGGAATTCATTATATTTTTACTGGACTAAATCAGCGTCATGGGATATATTTAACACGTATGGGATGTAATATGAAACCGGTGCCACATTTTGCTGCCGGGACAGCACGAAGCCGGTAGGATTGTGGCATTCACGATGAATGGAAAATAAGCCCTTTACGACATAGCGTGTGTCGTGAAGGCAAATAGGAGGTTATAAAATGTCAGACGACGAGATCATTGTACAGAACGAAGCAACTACCGCCGAGGGATCGGCAACGACGGCCGCAGCTGCACCGGCAGCAGCACCTGAACCCGAGCCCGAACCCATTCCTTCCATGGACGAGTTCAAGGACGAGATAGCACATTCCTTCAGAAAACTGAACCCCGGCGATATCGTTACGGGAACCGTTATCGGAGTATCGGACACGGAGGTCGCCGTGGATCTCAACTCGTATTCCGAGGGCATTATCAGGCTTGAGGACCTCAGCAACGACCCCCGCTTCTCGATCAAGGCCGATATCAAGCCCGGAGACGTTGTCAAGGCAACAGTCCTCCGCGAGAACAAGGAAGGTGCTTTCCTGCTTTCGCTGAAGGAAGCCGACGACATCCTTGCCTGGGATAAGCTCGAGGAGGCCAGGGTCACCGAGAAGGTCGAGACCGTCAAGGTTGCCGAAGCCGTCAAGGCCGGAGTTACTACCTTCCTGTACGGTGTGAGGGCTTTTATTCCGGCTTCACAACTCGCTCTTACCTATGTCGAGGACCTCGATTCATTCGTTGGCAAGACCCTTGAAGTTACAGTTATAGATGTAGACCGTGAAAACAAGAAGCTTGTGCTCTCCGCCAAGGAGCTTCTCAGGAAAAAGGCGGCCGAGGACAAGGCTGGAAGGATCGGAAGGCTTCAGACAGGCATCGTTACCACCGGTATCGTCGAGAAGCTCATGCCCTTCGGTGCTTTTGTAAACATCGGTGAGGATCTGACCGGTCTGGTACATATTTCGCAGATATGCGGCAAGAGGATCAAGCATCCCGGCGAGGTTTTAAAGGAAGGACAGGAAGTCACCGTCAAGGTCAAGGATGTCAAGGATGGCAAGATCTCGCTGTCAATGACTGCCGTTGACGAGAAGGACGAGGACGAGATCATAGATGACGCCGTCGAGGACGCAGCGGAAAGCTACAAGGACGAAGGTTCGGTTGCCACGGGACTCGGCGATCTGCTCAGCAAATTTAAGTTTTAACAGGATATAATTTATGTCAGCTTTACAATATGAACATCTGAGCGAGGCCGACCGCAAGGAACTGCTCATGCGGGTGCTCGGAGTATCCGACGAAGACATTTCAAGGCTTGACCGCCGCGAAGTGACCCTGCCGGATATCATGCAGGCAAGGATCGACAAGGTCATCGGCGACGAATCCGACACCAGCCAGTGCGCCATAGTCTGCAGGAACATCAAGGCATCCGGCTGCTCCTGGGAGGAATTGCATCCCGAGGAGTACCTCGAACACATCAACGAGCTAAAGGCACACGGCGGACATTTTGCGGACGAGGCTC
>CAJOQS010000092.1 GCA_905236925.1 uncultured Lachnospiraceae bacterium
AACTACGACGTTCACTCCTGTACCGATGTTACCGGCTTTTCACTCATGGGACACGGCTATGAGATGGCTGCCGGTTCAAATACCACGCTCCATTTTGAAACCTCGGCAGTAAAGTATCATCAGGAAGCTCTTGAACCCGCACAGATGGGCTTTATTCCGGACGGTGCCTACAAAAACAGGGATTATGTCGGTGATCATTACAGAACTGTAAAACCTGTACAGAGAGAGATGCTTGATATAATGTTCGACCCCCAGACCTCCGGAGGCCTCCTCATCAGTGTCGCAGAAAAGGATGCCGATGCGCTGCTGGCAGACCTCCTTTACCACACGGATGCAGCAAGGATCGGATATGTTACCGAACGTCAGGAAGCCGAGCTTTATATTGAATAAACAGCCATTAATGTGAAAAGCCCCGCCGTCACCCGGCAGGGCTTTTATAATGTGTTCATTCCTTCTTCTTTCCGAAATGAAGTTCCTTCATTCCCTCGACTTCATCGCAGATATCCTTCAGGTTGCAGGAACCGCAGTCGGCAGGCAGACCTTTAAGTATCTGGGAAAGGGACATTGTTATGTCGCGGACCGTTTTTGCGGGTTTAATGAGCTTCTCATAATCGATCGAGGGATCGGTTATGAAAATGCTCTTAACCCTAAGAACATTGGGGTCCTTTTTATAGTTGGAGATAAAAAGATTTCCGAGTTTTTCAAAAGTCATTCCTTCAGCAAGCGCACTTTGGGATACCCTTACCTGTTCCCTGCCCGCTTCCGAGGACGTCCTTATCATAAAGCCCTTGGGGAATACGCGGTACCTGACAAAATCGATATCCTGTATGGCCCTGAAGGCTACTTCGGTATCGTTCTCGTCGTCGCTTTCGATGTCACCCACGCGCAGCAGCGTAACACGTGCGTAGGGAGTATCCGCCTTCAGCTCGCCTATTTCGGGCCCGTAGACAAGAGTACAGTCGTCGTCGACCAGTTCCGGGCTGCTTGTAACGCACGAAAAGCTGACAGCCGGTTTCCCGCTGCCACCGAGTTCAAACGCACCTTCCCTTGCCATAACCAACTCAAATTCCTTGGTAGATCCCCAGCATTTGCCCGGGTCGTATTCGTATCTATGAGCCGAGGCGCCATTGAGCAGCTCATTGACGCCTCTTATAACAGAATTGTACAGTTCCATATTTCCCTCTTACATCAGAACTTGATGTCAGCCTTCTTGTTGTCGAATATCCTGTTGACCTGGACATAGGCCCATCCCATGAGCTTCTGGTCAAGGTTCCAGAAATAAACCGCAAAAAGAGCACCGAGAGCAATTCCCGCGAACTTTAAAAGTTTTCCGAAAAACCGAAGAATCTTACTCATTTATACTCATCCTCACTATCAGTTATGCTCTTGCCAGACCCTTCTGTCTTGCATACTCGGCTGCACCTAAAGCACCCATGAGCTGAGGGTCGGTCTTGAGGTCGATAACACGAAGCTTCAGAACGTGCTCGATAGCCTGCTTCAGACCCGCGTTCTTTGCACATCCGCCTGTAAGCGTGATGGAATCGGTAGCTCCTGCCTTCTTAGCCATAACGAAGCACCTCTTGGCAACTGCCATCTGGATTCCGGCAGCTATCTCGTCCATGGGCTTGTTCTCACCTACAAGGGTGATAACCTCGGACTCCGCAAATACCGTACACTGTGCAGTGATCGGGATAACGTTCTTGGCTGTCAGCGACAGATTGGAGAACTCTGAAAGAGTCATCTCGAAGGAACGTGCCATTGCCTCGTAGAAACGTCCTGTACCTGCTGCACACTTATCGTTCATTGCGAAGTTCTTAACCGTTCCGTCGGTGTCAACGCTGATACCCTTGACATCCTGTCCGCCGATATCGATGATAGCCTTGACCGAGGGATCCGTTACATGTACGCCCATAGCATGACATGATATCTCGGAAATGTTCTCGTCTGCGAAAGGAACCTTGTTACGGCCGTATCCGGTACCGATAAGATAATTGAGTTCCTTTGATGAGCTGAGTCCGACCTTCTTTAAGACTTCTTCCATAGCCATCTTTGCAGATGTCTCGGAATTGATCTTGCTCTTGATCGTGGTATCGGCACAGATCTTGCCATCCTCATCGATGATCACTGCCTTGGTGTAAGTAGATCCTACATCACAACCGCCAAAATACTTCATATCACAACCTCTTTCCGCGTTAAAGCCGCCGCTATTTTTTTTGTATTTATTGTCTGTTTACGTAACTATTCGCGCCCGCCCAAGAGTCATTCGTAAACCCTTCCGCTTTCAGCGGAAGACGCAGCTTCGCAGCTTGCGGTTTACTCATGTCTCTTGGCCAGCCTTCCCAGCAAAAACTGTGTATCCGCGAAACCGCAAGCAAGCTTGCATTTCGCGCCTTCACAGTTTTGCTGCGAATAGTTACTATCTGTCACATGCAAGATTCGTCGTCAAAGTCCACCAGAGACTCGTCCACAGGCTCAGCCTTCATAACCGTTCTCATGTATTCATTGACCTTGTCTCGCATCGACTTGCGGGATACCGTTCTCGGATCCATCAGATCGTGCTCGATCCAGATCATATGATAGCCCTTGTCACGGGCCTGCTCATCCAGGATTCCCTGAAGGGTCGCCATGTTCTTGCAGGCTACGTTCTGGTACATGATTATGATGTCGATGTTCCAGGCCTCGCACTGTCTCCAGAGCTCATCCACGACATTCTGATAACCGCCGTTGGTATGGCGCCTCATTACCATGCGCTCATACAGACGTCCGAGATCCTGAAGAGCCTTCTCCTTATCCTCGGTCTCCATGGGCTTGGTGAAGTTGAGCGACTCCATCTCGACAAGGATGTCAACGCCCCAGCAGTTCGCGATCCAGTTGGAGAAGTTCGCATAGTAGTGCGCGGGGCAGCTCCATACGATGCCGCGGTATTTCATCTTGCCCGGCCATGCCTCCTCACGGCGTTCATAAGCCTGAAGCATGAGCTTGTTGACCTTCCTGCAGGTCTTGATGACACGGGGATCGGTTCCGCCGTCCATCTCGTAGTTCCACTTACGGAAAAGCTCGTATACAGGTCCGATGAGCTGGGGATGTGCGGTCTTGTTGACCTCCCATTTCTCAAGCTCGTAGGCCGTTTCCTCGTTGAAGCGCTTCATTGCCGCGAAGTAAGCATCCCAGTTCCACTTCGCTCCGGTCTGCTCCTCAATGAACCTGATGCAGGCCTTGATATCCTCGGCTGCGTCCTCGACAGTCTCCTCGTATTCATACCTGACAGGGAATGTCAGATGGAATACGGGAAGATTCGGGAAGCGCCTCGACATGTACTCCGAAGCCATGACCGAACCGTCGCAGGGCATTGAAGATGAAATAAAGCACTGTCCCATATGCGGGAGCGAGTCAGTAACAAGCGCGCCGCATTCTGATGAAGGAACAGGACAGGTATCCGCAGGAAGACCGAAGCTCTCGACAGCGTCGATGTACGGAGTGCATACAAGCTGATCGATCTCCGAAACCAGG
>CAJOQS010000093.1 GCA_905236925.1 uncultured Lachnospiraceae bacterium
CGAACATCCTTGTTCCCGTGCCCTGCATAGCTTCCTCTCCTGCATTGCGCGTGTAATTGTTTCCCGAGGGGCTCATCCTTGAGCTCTGTATGAGATTAAGATCGAAATCTATCATCTCGAGGGACTGCTGTATCAGTAACTTGTTTCGGTCATTGATCGTGACGAGCGTTCTCAATGTACTGCTGAGCTCGTCGTGGATCTCGGCGAGACGTTTCTGCTCGTTGGGCTGTTTCGCCATGATCTTGATGAGGTTCTTCATGTTAAGGGTCCTGGGATCCCTGTTCAGAACCTCCCCTATATTTTTAATGACCTCTTCCCTTTTACGTTCGAGGGCATTGATCTGCTCGATAACGAGCTGCTCCCTGTCCGTGATCTGTTGAAGGGCATCGAGGTCATTTTTAATGATCACCCGGGTTTTCTCCGAGACGATCGGTATGAGGTCCTTGTAAATGTCGTTTTCTTTCGACATTACACCGACTAATTCGTCTATAAGGCCTGCCATTGGCACACTCCTCTTTAGATGTCAAAGTAATCAAGCATCTTGTCTGCGAGCTTCTCATTGCTGATATTATATGTGCCGTTGGCCATAGCTGCCTTGATCTGGGCTACACGGTCCTCACGAACATCGGACGCACCTGCAACCGCAGCCTTGGCAACCTGATAATCCTTGCCCGCCTGTGATAATTCAAACTTATCGGAAGGGCTTACAGAATTACTGTTAGCCGACTTCTTTGTCCTGTTAGCCGCATAAAGCTGGCTGACATTACTCATAGCATCTATACGCATACTTGCCTCCATTCCGTAACATCCATGTTACCGGGTTTATCACAGCGCCGCTTTCCGGCGCTCAATCTTCTTGCTTCTGTTCCTTATATCGGAAGGTGCAGGAAAAAACTTAACCCTTTACATGAATATTTTTTCAAAAAAGCTCTGTTACATCTTGGTTCCCTTTGATGCGCGCGGTTTGCTGCGCAGTTTCTTCACCGGAAGAGTCTTGCCGTTCGGGAGTATAAGGTCCGGATCATCCGGCGCGGCCTGGGCCGCAAATACAACGCTGTCGGTCTTGTCCATCGATATTCCCTTGACTCCGCGTCCGGTCTTTTTCAGCTCCGGAACCTCCGAGAGAGGGAAGGACAGGCCGTAGCCGTTCCTTGTAACGATGATAACTCTTCTGTCGCCCGAAAGGACCTCGGCGCCGGAAAGCATGCCGATCGCAACCACGGAATCATCTTCCTCGAGCTTTGTCGAGGCCATCATAAGCCTTGCGGTGTCGAATTCAACGCCGGAGGTCAGCTTTATGTAGCCCTTCTTTGTAACAAACATCAGCATCGAATCGAAAAGGCTTTCGAAGGAGCAGTAGAATATCGCGTCCTGCTGGTCTATCTTGCAGAGGTTGTGGATGAGCACGCCCTTTTCCTTGACCTTGCAGCGGGGAAGCTTCTCCGCGCGGACGCGCAGCATATTGCCCTCGGCCGTGAAAACGCAGAGAACATCGTTGTTCTTCATGCGGACTATATGCGTGAATTCCTTCAGCGTCTCCGGCTGAGTCTTGGAATAGGTAGCCTCATCTATCGTTTTAGTGTATCCGAATTTATCGATCAGTACGTAGATGTCCTCGATGCGGACTTCCTCAACGTAGCTTCTGATCTCCAGATTGTCTATGACTGTCCTGCGGGGATGCGCGAAACGCTCGGAATAGCCCTTGAGCCGCTCCTTTATAACTGCATGGAGCGCCGACTTCTTCGCAAGGATATTCTCGTATTTCGCAATATTGGCCTGAAGGGTTTTCTTCTCGTCCTGAAGCTTCATTATTTCAAGCCCGATCAGCCTGTACAGCGGCATCGCAAGGATCGCCTCAGCCTGATTCTCGGTAAAATCGAGCATCATGGCCTGCACCCTTGAGGATTCGGACTTGAACTTAATATCCGTGACATCGCCTTTGGTCAGACATTCCTTTGCCTGCTTGACCGAGGTCGAACCGCGGAGTATCTCGATGATAAGATCGATTACATCGGTTGCCCTCAGGAGTCCCTCGACGATCTCAAGGCGAGCGCGGGCTTTTTCAAGAAGATGTTTGTGCTCCCTTGTGTACAGCTCCTCCTGAAACTCTATGAATTCTCCGAGCATCGAGCGCAGGCTGAATACTATGGGCTGCTTGTCCCTGACCGCGAGGAGATTGACGGTGTAGGTATCCTCCATTCCCGACTTCTTGAAGAGTCCGTTCAAGAGGTTCTGAACATCACGGTCCTTTTTGACCTCGATGACTATTCGGATGCCTTCCTTCGAGGATTCGTCCCTGACATCGTATATCTCGTCAAAGACCTTGTCGCGCATGAGCCCCACAAGGCCCTCCACAAGCTTGGTCTTTGTGCCGGCAGCCGTATACGGGATCTCGGTTATGATGATATTGGTGCGGCCGTAATCACCCTTTTCGATCACGGTCTTGGCGCGGACTCTGAGCTTGCCTTCTCCGGTTTCGTAGATATCCTTCAGAGCGGTTCCGTTTACTATCACGCCTCCGGTGGGAAAATCGGGACCGGGCATGATCTGCATGAGTTCTTCCGTCGTTATCTCCGGATTGTCAAGATATGCGATGCAGGCACCTATTACTTCGCCTGCATTATGAGGCGGTATATTGGTCGCCATGCCGACAGCGATACCCGTGGTGCCGTTTATCAGAAGGTTCGGGATCATTGCCGGAAGGACTACGGGCTCCTTTTCGCTTTCGTCGAAATTAGGAATGTACTCCACCAGATTCTTGTCAAGATTCTCCAGAAGGGCCATTCCGCCCTCGGAAAGCCTTGCCTCGGTGTAACGCATTGCGGCAGCGGGGTCGCCGTCTATCGAACCGAAATTGCCGTGGCCGTCCACGAGCGGTATCGACAGAGTATAATCCTCCGACATATGCACGAGCGCCTCATAGATAGAGCTGTCGCCGTGGGGATGATATTTACCCATGGTGTCGCCGACGATACGTGCCGATTTACGATGCGGCTTCTGGGGAGAAAGACCGAGCTCGTTCATGGCATAGAGAATACGCCTCTGAACGGGCTTCAATCCGTCCCTCACATCGGGAAGGGCGCGGGCAATTATAACGCTCAAAGCATAATCGCGGTAGGAATTACGCATTTCCTCCGCGAAATCAAGCTGCTGAAGTTGTTCCATGATGATTCCTTTTCTTGTTACTTTTACTCTATGCACACATAATGGCACGGATCGCTCCGTGCTGCGCACTCTCGCGCTCCTGGTGGAATTCGCAAACCCGTCCCGCAAGATCAGCGTGACTCA
>CAJOQS010000094.1 GCA_905236925.1 uncultured Lachnospiraceae bacterium
ATCAATGTTCATACAGTCCGCGATAGTCTCGACGAGATTTCTGTACTGCTTCATCATATCGTCGTGATCCCTGACTATGGTCTCACCGTCTCCGGCCTTCGCCGCGGCTTCAAGCGCCTTTGCGGAAAGGGATACCTTCTCCGCTCCTATCATCTTCGACGTGCTCTTGAGTCCGTGAACGCGTATTGCATATTCCTTCCAGTTCTGCTTTGCGAAGAAATCGTTCATCTCGCCCGATTTCTTTGCAGAATCGGTAACATACTGTTCAAGCAGGGTATTGTAGAATGCGTAGTCATTCTGGAAATACTTGAGACCGGATGCCGTATCTACACCTATCGCATTCAGCTCGGCAATAACATCCTTCTTTTTGGGAGCGGGCTTTGCGGGCTCGACCGGTGAGGGAGCCGCTGCGGGAGCGGGTGCCTTCCTGCTTTCATTTACGACCTCCTCTTCAACAGGCCTTGTGGTAAGCTTGCTCTTCGGAAGTACATGCTTAAGAACCCTGTCAAGCTCGGAAAGATCGATGGGTTTTGAAACAAAACCGTCGAAGCCTGCCGATATGAACATCTCCTTGGCAGAGCTGACCGCATTCGCGGTAAGGGCAACGATCGGAAGGTCTCTTCCGAGCTTGCTCACTTCTGCCTTTATCCTGTGCATTGCCTCGATACCGTCCATTTCAGGCATCATATGATCCATAAAGACAATGTCGAATTCCTGCTCGGTACACTTATTGATACTCTCCTGTCCCGAAAGCGCGGTTGTAACCTTGATACCGTAGCTCTTGAAGATACCCTCGGCAACGAGGAGGTTCATCGGTTCGTCATCGACAACGAGGGCTCTCACGCCGGGACAGTATACCCTTGCGTTAGCGTCAACAGCCTTGGACTTGGTGGCAGCGGCATTGAGAATGCTTGCCATCGGGAAGCAATAGAAGGGCTTGGGAAGCAGACATACGCGTGATCCCGTTTTGGGAGTAAAGTCCTTATCGGCAACAACAATAACGTCAAGCCTGTCGCAGACACTCTCGAAATAATCGGGATTTGAACTATATTCGTCTATTCCGATAAGCAGATGCGTCGCATTGTATTTTTTGATAAGCTCGTCGGCTTCCTGTTCGCTCGAAGCCATGTGCATAACAACACTGAGGCCCTTGGTAAGGTTTTTGATCATCCTGTAATAGAATTCCCTTACCATCGGAACATTGAACTGCTTGAATTCGTAATATCCGATCAGGCACAGCTTTGAACTGTTCTCAACGTTCATGCAGTATGTGGGATCCTCAACCTTCTGGGGGATGCTGACCCTTACCGTGGTTCCGTCATCGAGCGCACTGTCGATCGTAAGGAAGCCACCCATAGAGGTAACGAAGCCGTGAACGATGGAAAGACCCAGTCCAAGTCCTCCCGCAGCCCTTGTACGTCCCGAATCGGACTGATAGAACCTGTCAAATATACGCTCCTGCTCCTCCTGGGTCATGCCGATACCGGTATCCTGTATCTCCATGCAGAGGTTTATGCCGTATTCATGCTCGATCGACCATACTCTGACATAGACACCGCCGTGTCTGGTAAATTTGATTCCGTTGGAGATCAGATGCCAGAGTATCTTCTTGATCTTGGCACCGTCACCGCGCAGAATCTGGGGAATATGCGTATCAATATCAAAGATCAGCTCGACCGAATCGGGCTTGTTAGACATCGAAAGATTGACTACATCGTTGATGATCGATGCTATCATGTAATTTTCACTGCTGACAGTGAGTTTGTTCATGTCGATTTCGGTATAATCAAGGATATCTCCGATCTGCTCGGCAACCCTGTAGCCGCCGTCCTTGATAAGAGATATCTCGTTCATGACCTGAGGATCGAGTTTCTGATCCATAAGGATGGACGAAAGACCGATAACCGCGTTGATGGGGGTTCTGATCTCGTGTGAAACATTTACAAGGAAATTGCCTGCCCTTTCGTTCTCTTCCTTAACGACCTTCAGCTGCTCGGCATAATGCTCCTGAAGCTTTAACTGAGTCTTAAGAAGCCTTAAAACGACTACAGCGGCAAAAACGATGAGAAGCAGATGGAAAATGGTCCTGACGACTACAGAGCTGTCCAGATCGACAGTATTCCAGACAGAGATAAAATGATAGCAGATCGCAACAAGACCTGTTCCGAGGCAGACATAAAGAAGGCCGACGCTTCCGCAGAGAGCAAGCAGGATCAGCATAAGAATTATCAGAGGCGTAATGTCGTAAAGATTCTGGGCATTTGTGCTGTAATAGAAGGTCTCGAGCAGCAGGAACGCGGCGTAGATGTAGGTTCTTAAGTTCTTTTCAAGTAGTCTTCCGACATGAAGGACAACACTGACAATGGCCATACTGACCATGACGGGGATCATCCATGAATCGCGTCCCAGAAGAACATCCTCGACTATAAGGACAAGGGAAAAGATCATTATTCCCAGAACCAGCGCCAAATGCGTAACATGATTTCTTTCATTAAGCTTATTCGACTCTTGCATCGGTCAACCCTCTCTTATTACACGCTTTTTTTCACGCATATCATAATCCTTGTCTTCATCGATAAGACCTATCATGATATCGGCAAAAACAGGATCGAACTGTGTTCCTTTACCTTTCAGAATTTCTTCTCTTACGACCTGTTGAGGGAGTACATCGCGGTAACTCCTGAAGCTTGTCATTGCATCATACGAATCGGCGACCGAAATGATCCTGGCTTCCTCGGGGATCTCGTTCCCTCCGAGGTGATCGGGATATCCGTATCCGTCATAGCGTTCATGATGCCAGTGCGCACCGATGGCAAGCTGAGGCATCTCGCTGATGTTGCCGCGGATTATTGCTCCGTGCTGAG
>CAJOQS010000095.1 GCA_905236925.1 uncultured Lachnospiraceae bacterium
CTGATCCTTCAGTTCCTCATCGGACAGCTGCGAGTGTGTCGTTGATGCAGGATGGATAACAAGGCTCTTAACATCCGCAACATTGGCAAGCAGAGAGAATATCTGAAGGGCATCAATGAATCTCCATGCCTCGTCCTGGCCGCCCTTGATATCAAAGGTGAAGATCGATGCGCCGCCGTTCGGGAAATACTTCTGATACAGCGCGTGATCGGGATGCTCGGGAAGTGAAGGATGGTTAACCTTCTCAACCTTCGGGTGGTTCTTCAGGAATTCCACAACCTTTTTCGTATTCTCCGCATGTCTCTCAAGTCTGAGTGACAGTGTTTCCACACCCTGAAGAAGGAGGAATGCGTTGAACGGAGAAATGGTTGCTCCGGTGTCGCGGAGAAGTATCGCGCGGATATATGTTACAAAGGCTGCAGGTCCTACGACATCGTAGAAGGATACTCCGTGATAGCTCGGATTGGGAGCCGCGATGTTGGGATACTTTCCGCTCGCCTTCCAGTTAAACCTTCCCGATTCTACGATTATGCCGCCGAGTGTGGTTCCGTGTCCTCCCATGAACTTGGTCGCCGAGTGAACGACAATGTCCGCACCGTGCTCAATGGGTCTGATAAGATAAGGAGTTCCGAAGGTGTTGTCAACAACTACCGGAAGACCGTGCTTATGAGCGATCTCAGAGACAGCGTCAATATCCGGAATGTCACTGTTGGGGTTGCCGAGCGTTTCAAGATAAATTGCTCTTGTCTTGTCGGTAATCGCATTCTCAACCTCCGAAAGATCATGCGCATTTACGAATGTTGTTGTGATGCCGTACTGAGGCAGCGTGTGTGCAAGAAGATTGTAGCTTCCGCCGTAGATAGTCTTCTGTGCCACGATATGCCCGCCGTTTGCTGCAAGAGCCTCGATCGTGTAAGTTATTGCAGCAGCTCCGGATGCAAGTGCAAGAGCCGCGCTTCCGCCTTCAAGAGCAGCAAGTCTCTTCTCAAGAACATCCTGAGTCGAGTTGGTAAGTCTTCCGTAAATGTTTCCGGCATCTGCAAGACCGAAGCGGTCAGCCGCATGCTTGCTGTTGTGAAATACATATGATGTTGTCTGATAGATCGGAACCGCTCTCGCGTCCGTTGCGGGGTCTGCCTGTTCCTGTCCTACGTGAAGCTGTAATGTCTCAAATCTGTAATCGCTCATAATCTTTATTCTCCTTTTTGTTAGTCTGTTGTGGTTTTCGCCTTCCTTTCCGTAAAGCAACAGCCCAGAGGCTTATAAAAGCTCCCGGGCTGTTGGCTTCATCGAATTATTATTCACCGATGTATTTCAGGGCTGACAGGAAGACACGTCAAAGCCCCGGCCAGATTTAAAGCCCGGGAGTTAAGCATTCGACAACACATGACTCTGACTTCGTGTACTAAAAACGCTCTGCTCATGAGATGTCCTCCTTTCTTCTTGTGTGATGTTGCTGCTATTCTATCTCTATTGACCTACTATGTCAATAGGTTTTTTTAATTTTTTCATTCCTCTTTTTTCTGCTTCGAATAATAGTCGTCCAGCGCCTTCCGGATCGCTTCTTCAGCCAGTACCGAACAGTGCATCTTGTAATCGGGAAGTCCGTCGAGAGCCTCCGCGACAGCCTTGTTCGTCAACTGCATTGCTTCGGAAACAGGCTTGCCCTTAATAAGCTCCGTAGCCATCGAGCTTGAAGCTATAGCGCTTCCGCATCCGAAGGTTTCAAACTTTACATCGGATATCACATCATCGTCTATCTTCAGATACATCTTCATGATGTCTCCGCATTTTGCGTTTCCTACCTCTCCGATACCATCCGCATCCTCTATTACTCCGACATTTCTGGGATTGCGGAAATGGTCCATTACCTTTTCACTGTATAAAGCCATTGTTCGAGCCTCCTTCAACATATATGACTATAGTATGTATTTTTTCTTTCCGGCCTGCAGATCCCGCCAGATCGGTGAGAAGCCGCGGAGATAATCCACAACCTCCGCAACCGAGGTAATGATCTGTTCGATGTCACTGTCGGTCGTCTCCTCGTTTATCGTCAGTCTGAGCGAGCCGTGAGCAACATCATGCACTCTTCCGATCGCAAGAAGGACGTGGCTCGGATCGAGTGATCCCGAGGTGCATGCACTGCCGGATGAAGCCATGATCCCTTTATCATCCAGCAGAAGCAGCAGTGATTCGCCTTCTATTCCTTCAAAGCAGAAATTCACATTGCCCGGAAGCCTCTTTTCCGCATCACCGTTAAGAGCGGAATGAGGTATCTCCGACAGGCCGGCGATAAGTCTGTCCCTCTTTTTGCTTACAGCCTCAACAGTGCGGCCCATCTTTGCTTCCGCCTCCCTGAGGGCCACAGCCATGGCAGCTATTGCAGGAACATTCTCTGTTCCGGCACGCTTTCCCTTTTCCTGTGCTCCGCCCTCAATTAGACTCGCAAGGCGGATCCCCTTCTTCACATACAGGAAGCCGGTTCCCTTGGGTCCGTGGAATTTATGACCTGATGCCGAAAGCATGTCTATATTGTCATCCTGCACATTGACCGGGATATGTCCGATCGCCTGAACAGCATCTGTATGGAACAGAACGCCGCGCTTTCTGCATATCTCTCCGATCTCGCGGACAGGCTGGATCGTTCCGATCTCGTTATTTGCGTACATAACGGTTACCAGACAGGTGTCTTCCCTTATGGCCTTCTCCAGCTCCTCCGGGCGCACCAGTCCGTCCTCATGCACAGCGAGCAGAGTAACCTCAAACCCTTCGCTCTCAAGCTTTTTTAATGTATGAAGCACCGCATGATGCTCAAACGCAGTGGATATGATATGCTTTTTCCCGTTCTTCGCTCCGAGCAGCGCTGCCGAGCGGATCGCCTGATTGTCCGCCTCGCTTCCGCCGGAGGTGAAGACTATCTCGCGCGGATCGGCACCGATCACACCCGCAATATCCTCTCTTGCGGATTCCAGCACTTCTTTTGCCCGCTGTCCGAACTCGTACAGGCTTGAAGGATTTCCCCATATCTCCCGCATAAGTTTTGTCATCGTATCGACTGCCGCAGCACTCATTTTCGTTGTGGCAGCATTATCTGCATAAATCAATTCTCATTTTCTCCTATTACTATGTATTTATGGTTAATATTCCTAACATCCAGCTAGGATGTTATCCATCTTATTGCTTAAGCTGTAGAATGA
>CAJOQS010000096.1 GCA_905236925.1 uncultured Lachnospiraceae bacterium
CCTTTTGGCTTCCGCTGCAGGAAAAGCTACCGTCGAGCTTGTTGATTTCGGAAGATACGAGCAGGTTCCTCTTCCCTTCGAGGTTGGTGAGCTTGCCAATGCCCCTGCTCCCGTAGCTGTCAAAAAGACGGTCTTCAGCAGGACAAAATCTCTTAAAAAGGGTGAGAATGCTCTTTCCTTTAACGTTAAAAAGCCTGCGCTTTGGAGTGCGGAGGATCCTTATCTCTATGCTCTTGTGATCACTCTTTCCGACAGGAACGATATCGTAAACGAGGTCATTCCCATCAGAGTCGGCTTCAGGCGCTTCGAAATGAAGAAGGGCCTCATGCTCATCAACGGCAAGAGGATCGTTTTCAACGGCGTCAACCGTCATGAATTCAGTTCCGTATCCGGCAGGGCGATCACCTATTCGGAGACCAGGCACGACCTCCTTAACATGAAGCGCAACAACATCAACGCGATAAGGACATGTCATTACCCTGACAACTTATACGTTTACGAGCTTGCCGATCATCTTGGTTTCTATATGATCGACGAGACCAACATGGAGACGCATGGTACCTGGTCCTACAGCAAGATGACTCCGGAGCAGTACGCCAACGTTGTTCCGGGCGACAATCCCGCATGGGAGCAGGCTGTTCTCTTCCGCGTAAGGAACATGTTCAACCGCGACAAGAACCACCCTGCCATCGTCCTCTGGTCCTGCGGAAACGAAAGCCACGGCGGCATCAATATCAAGAAGATGCACGACCTCTTCCGCGAGCTCGACGACACTCGTCTGGTACACTACGAGGGCATTTGCCATGACAGGCGCTACAACGATACAAGCGATATCGAATCACAGATGTACCCGAAGGTATGGGACATCGAGAAGTTCCTGAAAGAAAACAAGGACAAGCCCTTCATCTGCTGTGAGTACTCACATGCTATGGGCAATTCCTGCGGCGGAATGCACAAGTATACCGAACTGTCACACAGGGAACCCAGATATCAGGGCGGATTCATTTGGGACTATATTGACCAGTCCATTACCGTAAAGGACCGCTTCGGCAAGGAATTCGAAGCCTACGGCGGAGATTTCGGTGACAGGCCTTCCGACTATAACTTCAGCGGAAACGGCATCGCTGTCGGCGGCAGAAAAAGAGAATCATCCCCCAAGATGCCTGAGGTTAAATACAATTATCAGAACATCAAAGTAAAGTTCAATCAGGATTTAACTGTTGATGTCGTAAATTACAGTCTGTTTACACCGACCTCGGATTACCTCTGCACCGCAGCACTTCTTCGTGACGGCTACCCCGTCCTCGAGGATACCATGGAAGTATCCGTTGCTCCCGATTCAAAAGGCAAGGCGGTCCTTCCCGATTCCATTTTGCAGCATATAGAAGCTGCGAAGGATTCAGGCGATAAGAAAGAACTGTGCGTTACAATTAGATTCAGATTGAAAAAGGATACTCTCTTTGCTCCCGCAGGCAGTGAGGTCGCAGTCGGACAATATGCCTTTACTCCCGGCTCCTCAGCTTCGGCATCAAAGAAGTCATCCGGCGAGCCCGATGATATTTCGCCCATCAGGCCCTATATCATCTCCGATCACGCCAACTGCGGCTTAAGAGGTTCCGATTTCGAGATACAGTTCAGCGACAGCGGTCTTACTTCATACAACAAGTGCGGACGCGAGCTGATCGAGGGTATTCCCGCTCCGGTGTTCTGGAGATGCCCCACCGATAACGACAGGGGCAGCAAGATGCCGTTCAGGTACGCCCAGTGGAAGCTCGCCGATATGTACGCAAGAGTAACCGGTCATAAGTACACCGTTGAGAACGATCATCTTAAGGCTGAGTACACATATACAATGCCCACGGTACCCGAAACGACCTGCAAACTCACCTACTTCGTTCATTTCGACGGGACAATAGATGCTGAGCTTTCCATGGATCCCATCAAGCAGAGCAAAAGTGCAAAGGATCAGACCGGTCTGCCCGAAATGCCGGTATTCGGAATGCAGTTCCGCTTCAATGCTGATTTCGATAACCTCAGATGGTACGGCTATGGTCCCGGCGAGTCATATTCCGACAGATCGCACGGCAACCTCCTCGGCATTCACCAGGCGAAGGTATCCGAGCAGCTGTCCCGCTACCTTGTTCCTCAGGAATGTGCCAATAAGATCGGTGTAAGGCGTGCAAGCGTTACCGATATCAAGGGTCGCGGGATCAAGTTTATGTCAGTCAAGGATGCGAAGGGTTCGGGCCGTTACATCGACAAGGATCTTTCAAAGGAGCTTGCCGACACCTTCGAGCTTCAGGCCCTCAACTATACCGCAGCCGAGCTTGAAGCAGCCACTCATGCCACCGAGCTTCCTCCGGCACACTTCACAAACGTCAGGATCGCACTTGCACAGCTTGGCATCGGCGGAGACGACAGCTGGGGCGCATTTACTCATGACGAATACAGAATTGATACCTCAAAGGGACTTGTATTCAGATTCTCGTTCAGAGCAATATAATTAAAATGGCAAAAGGTCATGGAGCATACACGATTTGCTCCATGACCTTTTTAAACGAAAACCGGGGAGGCCTTGACCTCCCCGGTTTTCTTATTTAGCAGGACAGTATGAAAACTGTTAGTCGACTAAATAGTTATTATCACTTCTTCCAAGCGTCATACTGCTTCTGGAACTCAGCAAGAACCTTCTGGTAACCTGCCTCGTCAAGAGCTGCCTGGTAAGCTGCGATGGTAGCATCTACATCAGCTTCCTTAACGCCGCCGCACTCAAGCGGGAATCCGTACTGCTCGAAAGCGTTCTTGCAGGCGGTAAGCTCTGCCTCAACAGGAGTCTTGTCAAAGCGGAAACCAGCTGCGCAAGAGGTGTTAGCGCCGCCGTTGAAGTCCTTGTAAAGGCTGGCCTTGTTAGCGGGCTCGTTGTCAAGAGGAGTAACGATGGTAGCTGAAGCCGACTCCCACATGGAGTGGTTGTACTTGGTAGAAGTCTGCTTAACCTGATGATTTGCGTCATAGGTGAAATCCTCACCCTCAATACCAAAGGTGTAGAGATCAGCAAGCTTGCTGTCGGTATAAAGGAGACCGAGGAAGTCGATGCAGGCCTTAGCCTTAGCTTCGTCACAGGTTGCGGATACGCAGTAGCAGGAACCGAGAGCTGAAGTCGAGTGAGCCCAACGGCTGGTGATAGGCTGCATGGTTACATCCTGCTTATAACGTGAATCCGCCTCGTCGTTAACGGGGATATCTGTCCACCACGAAACAGCCCAATCCTGAGTCTGAGTTGTGGTATCGGTAGTAGCCTTGGTAACTTCATCCTCGGAGATGTAGCCTGCCTCGGTCCATCTTGCGATGAGCTTAGCATACTCAGCATACTCGGGAGTCTGAATCGTGTTAACTACGCTGTTGGTAGCGCGGTCTACAGCAACAAAGTTCGAAGCTGAATCAGCTGTGAAGAAATCGAACTTGTCAAGGTAGAATCTGTAGAACATAGCGGTCTTCTGAAGAAGAAGGGGATACTTGAGGCCGTCAGCCTTAGCATCAGCAAGGATGCTTTCAAGATCTGCCAGAGTCTTGATGCCGGTGATGTTCCAGCCGTGCTTGTCAATGAGCTCCTGACGGAACATAAGGTCGTAACCTTCTACGTTGTCCTTGTATACGGGAACGAAGTAGTTTCTTCCGTCATACTTGGTAGCTTCCCACTGTCCGGCATCCATCGAGTTGTAAAGGGTTGAGCCCTTAAGCAGATCGGTGATGTCGTAAACCGCCTTCTTGGGAACCAGATCGTTGGTACCGATGGTCTGCTCCCATGATGCAGTCCAGAGAAGATCGATCTCGCCGTTTGCAAGAGCAAGGTTAGCCTTGTCGGTGTACTCACCGGAAGAGATATCGTGGAGCTCGATCGAAACGTTAATCTTGTCCTTGATGTACTCGTTGATAGCATTCTGAACCTTTTCTACCTGAGCGGAATCGGGACCGCCATCAAGGTTGAAGCATGCTCTGTACACTGTGATCTTGGTGGTGCCGTCGCCCTTCTTGCCGCAGCCGCTGAGGCATGAAACAGCAAGCACGAGCACGAGTGCCATTGCTAAAAACTTTTTCATAAAAACTTGTCCTCCATAAATTTTTATATATCACAACAGGGCCTATCCCTGTGGGATATCGTAAACTAACTATTCGCAGTCTGTCCAAATACCCTCACAAACCGTCCGGCTTCGCCGTACGCCGCCGCTATGCGGCTCACGTTTATTCGGGCTGTTTGTCCAGCCTTAACAGTATGATCTGCGAATAGTTTTATTCAACCCTTGACCGATCCGACTGTCAGTCCCTTGATGAAATACTTCTGGAAGAAAGGATATACGACCATGATCGGGCCGATGACCACTACGACCGTAGCCATTGTCGCCGACTGCTGGGGGATCGCTCCTCCCATCGCTGCACGCGCTGCAGCAGGAACGTTGTTGCTGTTCAGAAGGAACTCTATGTTCTTCTGGATGTTAACGAGCAGAAGCTGCAGAGGCTTCTTGTTATCCGACGCGATGTAGATCAGAGCGTTCTGCCACTCGTTCCAGTAAGCTGTAGCCATCATGAAGCCGACCGCCGCAAGAGCGGGCTTCATAAGAGGAAGCGTGATCTGGAAAAAGGTCCTGTAGTCTCCCGCACCGTCTATCTTGGCGGCTTCCATGAGTTCCATGGGAACCGAGTTCACTATATAGGTCCTCAGGATGATGACATTCATCGTTGAGACCGCGAGCGGAAGTATCAGGAGAAGGAGGTTGTCCTTCAATCCGTACAGTGAAGTAAAGATAACATACGCCGAAAGCTGTCCTCCCGAGAAGAGCATCGGGATGAGCAGATATACCGACAGAAACCTGGAAAGCCTGAATCCGGGCCTGCTGATCGCATACGCGAACATGCTCATGACAAAGAGTCCGAACAGAGTGCCCACTACGGTGATGAGGATCGTGATGCCGTATGAAGTCATCAGCTGTTTGCCGTATTTAAGGACGGAATGCATACCGTCAGTCGACCACTTCTGCGGGAAGAAGCTGTAACCGTTCTGAACGATGCAGAGCTCGTCCGTGAATGCCGAAATGAATACCAGTACAATTGGAAGTCCGCAGAACAGTGTGTACAGCAGAAGGAAAAATCCAAGTACATACTGTGCGGGGCCTTTTTTCTCCCTCCTGGAAGGAGCCATATCAAGATCAACTTTAGCCATTGCCTTAACTCCTCTCAGAATAATGCGTTCTCGGGTGCGAGCTTGCGGACGAGTCCGTTCGCGCCGAGGATCATGAGCAGTCCGACGATCGACTGGAAGAATGTTGTAGCTCCGGTGAATCCGTAGTTGGGATTCTTCAGGATCGCGTGAAGTACATAGGAATCAATAACCTGTGTGGTCGAATAAAGGATTCCGCTGTCCCTGGTTACCTGATAGAACAGACCGGTATCGGATCTCATGATACCGCCAACCGAAAGCAGCAGCATAACGGTGATCATGGGAACCAGCTCGGGAAGAGTTATGTGCCATATCTGCTTCCACTTGCCGGCGCCGTCTATCTGGGCGGCCTCATACAGGCCGGTATCAATGCCCGCGAGAACGGACATATAAAGGACCGATCCGTATCCGACGGAGTTCCATATCTTGACCGTGGTAAGGATGTAGGGCCAAAGAGGAGCCGTCGTGTAGAACTTGGTATTGGTTCCGAGCGTCGTATTGATGATGCCCATGTCTGAGCTCAGGAACGCAAAAACGATAAACTGTACAGCCGCGTACGAAACGAAAACCGGGATGATCATGATCGTCTGCATCGTTTTCGCCATTCTCTTGAAGAGGAACTGGTCGATCGCGATCGCGAGAACGATATTAAGGAAGGTTCCCAGGATGGTGAAGATGAAATAATACATAAAGGTATTCTTCGTCATCGTAAGGAAGTCGCCCTTTGAAGCAAGAAGGAATGTAAAATTCTTATAGATGGGTTCAACCCAAGGGCTTGCGAAGATACCCTTGGAATAGTTGAAGTTCTTAAATGCAAGGATAAGTCCCGACATCGGGATATATGCCATGAGGAGAAGTATAAGGAATGCCGGATAAGCCATGACCACATGAGCACGATTCTTCCATGTGTTCGTCCAGCGGTTCCTGAGAAGGAACAGACTAAGGAAAACAACAGCCGTAATGGCAACGATGAGTATCAGAAACGTCAAGTTTTTTCCCTCCTCCGTATTTCGGTGCAGATTTCGGAAACACTTCAGATCCCGGTTTCCAAATCTCCGAAAACGATTTCGAGTCGTTTTAAAAAAAATAAACAACTCTCTTCTGCTTTGTTCATTTTATACAAAGCAAAGAGGTTTGTCAACGTATTTTTAAGAAATTTTATCAAATACATGTTACAAAACATGTAAACATCATTGTGACACGTGCTGTTTTATGGCCATTTAAGAAAACGTTTGAGTATTTACTTAACCAGCCGTACAGAGGTCACCTTAAGGGCCCCGTTCTCCGCAAGGAAGCTAACGTCATACCGCGAAAACCTGAAAGTATAGGCCCTTTCCTGCTCCCGCTGGTAAGCCGGACGGGGGTCCTGCCCCAGAACAGCCTTCAGCTTTTCCGCTTCTTCTCCGCCCAGTTTACGGACCAGTTCATCCGGAATATGCACATCAACAGTATTGAACATCGTTTCATCGGTAAAACCGCCGGTCGCCTCCACCTTGCAGTCGGCGTAGGGGATATATGGCTTTATGTCAAGGATCGGTGTCCCGTTCATCAGATCCGCTCCACGGACGGTTATTACCGGTCCGTTAACCTCATCGTTTTCGATCCTTTCGAGTTCAACGCAGGAAAGACCTATAGGATTTGGTCTGAACGGAGAGCGTGTTGCAAACACTCCCATCCTGGCGTTGCCTCCGAGTCTCGGAGGTCTGACGGTCGGGCGCCAATCGCATTTTACTTCACCGGGAAGCCCGGATTCACCTCGTGCAGATTCCGGCATGTCCGCTGCCTGCAAGGAATCATCCCGTCCCCGTCTCTCCGCCCGGTCGAATACCCAGATCAGCCATAGATGCGAGAACTTCTCCAGCCCGCGCAGGGCTTCCGGCACACGGAATTCCGGTTCGAAAACGATTCTGCTCTCAACCTCGTTTACCAACCCGCTCTGGCGCGGCACACCAAACTTTTCGCTGTATACATTTTCAACATGAGCTATCGTGTACACCCCCGCACCTCCTTACACCTATAATGCACGATGTGCCGGTCCGTTGTCCACGTACCGGCACAATTTGATATTTCTGCTTACTTGTACTTCTCGATCTGCTCGGTTATGAGCGCTCCGTCGTCGAAATAGTTGATCTTCATTGCCTTGCGGACATCGTCGAGAGTGGCTGAAGCAACCTTTCTTGCTTCCTCGGTGCCCTTCTTCAGGATCTCGTATACGCCGGGGATATCCTTCTCCCACTCGTGCCGCTTCTCGCGTATGGGTGCAAGCTCCTCCTCAAGGATGTTGATCAGAAGCTTCTTACACTTTACGTCACCGAGTCCGCCGCGCCTGTAGTGTTCCTTCATCTCGTTCAGATCAGCGTAACCGGTATTGTACCTTTCAAAATGCTCGGGTCTTGAGAAAGCATCGAGATAGGTGAATACGGTATTGCCTTCAACCTGGCCGGGATCGTTCAGATTGATATGGTTGGGGTCGGTGTACATGGACATGACCTTGGTTTTTACCACATCCGCAGGATCCGAAAGATAGATGCAGTTTCCGAGGGACTTGCTCATCTTCGCCTTTCCGTCGGTACCGGGGAGCCTCATGCAGCTCTGGTTCGAGGGGAGCA
>CAJOQS010000097.1 GCA_905236925.1 uncultured Lachnospiraceae bacterium
CATCCATAGCGGGCCATGTGACCAGCGATATTGTCGGCAAGTACGGCATCAAGAACCTTTCCAAGGGTATAAAGCTGTTTATCAAAGATGACAAGGTTTCTATCGATCTGTACATCAATATCCGTTACGGATACAGTATTCCGAAGATCACCGCACAGATCCAGGACCGCGTCAAGAATGCCATCGAAAGCATGACCGGACTTACTACCGCGAACGTTACGATACATATAGTTGATATCGAAGTTAAGTAAGAGTTGTTATCTTAGGAGACTTTATGAGCACATTGAAAAGAAGAGACATCAGGGAACAGCTGCTTAAGCTGCTCTATATCAGGGAATTCTTTGAACCCGAGGAGTTTGAGGAACAGAAGGACCTCTATTTCAGGCTGTTTTCCGTATCGGACGAACCCGACGAAGAGATCGTACCGTTCAGCTACGACGCTCCGAAAATATCCGCGAATGACAGGAAGCTTATTATCGAAAGGTTTGACGATATCATTGCCCATATAGGCGAGATCGATCATGATATTGAGGTTGCAATGAGCGGTTGGACTCTTAAAAGAGTCAGCAAGCTCGAGCTTTCGATCCTTCGTATCGCCGTATATGAGATCAAGTTTGACGAGGATGTCCCTTCAAAGGTTGCCATCGATGAGGCTGTTGAGCTCACAAAGCTGTATGGTTCAAAGGATGTCTCATACGGTTTTGTCAACGGTATTCTCGCGAAGCTTGTATAACTGCATATGAAGATCTATTCTGTTACAGATATAAACAATTACATCAAGGTTCTGCTTATGAAGGACAATGTCCTGAGTTGTGTGAAGGTAAGCGGTGAGGTTTCGAACTGCAAATATCACTCCTCAGGACATATTTACTTTACATTGAAAGACCAGGGCGGAATACTCACCTGCGTCATGTTCGCTTCAAAACGGATCAGGGGACTGAAATTCACTCTGCAGGAGGGCATGAGCGTTGTTGTCACCGGACAGGTAAGCATATATGAGCGTGACGGCAAATATCAGCTCTATGCTGACAGCATTGAACAGCAGGGCCTCGGTGAGCTGTTTGAAAAATATGAGAAGCTCAAGGAGAAGCTTGATAAAGAGGGCCTTTTCGACGAAGCACATAAGAAGCCGATCCCCGAATATATCAGAACACTGGGAGTCATAACCTCACAGACCGGAGCCGCTGTACGCGATATCATCAATGTCGCTCACCGGCGTAACCCTTATGTCAGGATTGTTATCTATCCGGCTCAGGTACAGGGAGCAGGTGCGGCTGCGACACTTGTTGCGGGAATACACGCGATGGAGCGTATCGCGCCGGATGTTATCATAATAGGCCGCGGAGGCGGTTCGTTTGAGGACCTCTTTGAATTTAACGATGAGGCTCTTGCCAGGGCAATATACGATTGCCCGATACCCGTGATCTCCGCAGTCGGACACGAGGTAGACTTCTCGATATGTGATTATGTATCGGATCTGCGCGCACCGACGCCTTCTGCAGGCGCTGAGCTTGCGGTATATGATTTTTCCGGGCTTGAAGCCTCTCTTGTCGATTATCATTCCTCACTGTTAAGGGCAATGACCGACAGGATCGAGCGTTACCGTTCCCGTTCCGCTCAGTTAGTTCTGGGACTTCAGAAAAACAGTCCTAGAAGCATACTGAACGAGCGCAGGTTCCTTGCCGGAGCTCTCGAAGATGCGCTTAAAAGAGCGATCAGGGATCAGCTTAACGAGAGCAGGCATCGTCTGAGCCTGTGTTCTGCTTCGCTTGATGCTTTATCTCCGTTAAAAAGCCTGTCTCGGGGTTTTTCGTATACAGTTGATGAAAAAGGCACCAATGTACGCAGTATTTCGGACGTCAGGACAGGCGATAGGTTAAGTATCTATGTAAGTGACGGTATCATCGGCGCGGATATTAAGGAGATCGAAGCCGCCGATCATAATTCAAAGCGTTCCTGAATACGCGGAAGAGGAAATCTGTTATGGCAGAAAAAAAGATATCGATAAACGAACAGTTCAGCAAGCTTGAAAAGCTCGTTAAAGAGATGGAAGATCCCGAACTGTCTCTTGAGGAAAGCTTTGCAAAATACAGCGAGGGACTTAAACTGCTGAAGCAGTGCAATGACAGCATCGACAGGATAGAAAAGCAGATTGAAATACTTGAGGAGGCTTCAAATGATTGATCTTCATGCCAGGGCAAGCGAGATTAACAATATCCTTCAGGAGTATCTTCCCGAGGAGACAAAGGAATTCGGTGATATCACTGAAGCCATGAGCTACAGCGTTCTTGCCGGTGGAAAAAGGCTTCGCGCAATTATGCTGATCGAAAGCTTCAGGCTCTTTAATAACGACCGCGAGATGGAGAAAATGCTTGCGAATCCTTTTGCCGCTGCAATTGAGTTTATCCACGCATATTCTCTTGTGCATGACGATCTTCCTTCAATGGATAACGACATGTACCGCAGAGGAATTCTGACTACTCATGCGAAATACGGTCATGCTATGGGCGTTCTGGCCGGTGACGCGCTCCTGAACTATGCGTTTGAGACGATGTTCTCGACGATGAAGGGTCTCGAAAAGCTCAGGGGTGAAGTCGTTCCGGAGCTTTATTCACGTGTTTCCAGGGCGGCCGGAATAATCGCAGCCAGAGCAGGCTATTCGGGAATGATAGGCGGTCAGGTCCTTGACATAGTATTTCCCAAGGATCCCAATGCGGATAAGAGCATTTTAAAGATCAAGCTGCTGAAGATGTACGAGCTTAAGACCTCCAATCTGTTCAGAGCCGCGCTTTGCGCAGGAGCAACTCTTGCCGGAGCATCGGAGGACGATCTTAAGAAGCTTGACACATTCGGTTACAATATCGGACTTGCATTTCAGATAGATGATGATATACTCGATGAGACTGCTACTTTCGAACAGCTCGGAAAGGATATCGGAAGTGACAGGAAAAACAACAAGATCACTATCTGCAATCTAATCGGTATTGATGCCGCGAAGGAGCTTTCCAGAGAAAAGCTTAATCTTGCACTTGAAACACTGGAGTCTCTTCCCGGCAATAAGGAGTTTTTCCGTGATCTGACCGATTATCTGAGCGGACGAAAGCAGTGATCATTTATTGATCCGGGAGTAACAGGATATGAGTTTACTTGAAAATATCAATCATCCCAATGATATCAAGAAAATAGATCCCTCCGATTACCGCAGGCTCGCAAAGGAGA
>CAJOQS010000098.1 GCA_905236925.1 uncultured Lachnospiraceae bacterium
GAAGGCAGGCTCCTTTGCTATGCGGTCGAGCATCCCCCGTTCAAGGATATTGCCGCTGCCCTGCAACACATCGACCCTGGGGTCGAGCGCAGCGCGGTACAGCACGGTATAATAGTGCGACGCGATACCGGTAAAACGTATCCTGCCCTCCCTCTTCAGGTCATACAGGGCTTCAAGGGCGCCTCCGGCTCCGAATACTTCATCCGAGTTGCTGTCGTCGACCTGATGCACGAAATATATATCCGGCCTTGTTCCGAGGTTTTCCGCCGAACGCAGCACTTCTCTGTAGATCTCGGCGCCGTTGTAGAAGCGGGCCTTATCCGAGATTATTACCGTATCCCGGTCGATCGTTTCCACAAATCTTCCCAGCTTCATCTCCGCGTCACCATACTCTTCCGGAATCGCGGTATCGTAGAAATTGCACCCGTGGTCGTACGCCTTTCTCATGATTGCGACCGCGGTATCGGTGTCGGGACTGAAATATTGAGGCAATACCGGGACATGACCGCTGAGTATCGGGATCGTTCCGAAACCGAGCTCAGATATCTTCAGCCCCGTATTGCCAAGTTCTCTGTATCTCATCTTTTATCTGCCTTCTGTGAGTATCTTATGATCTCGGCGCTGTCGCAATACGCGAACGCCCGGTCAGCGACCCCGGTATCCTCATGAACATACACCTTTTCAAGACCGGTGCAGAACGCAAAAGCCTCGGGACCCACAGTTTTTACCGACTTCGGAATAGCAAGCTCTTTTAAGGACCTGCACCTGAAGAAGGCCCTTTCCGGAATCTCCTCAAGTTGTTCCGAGATATGTATGTCCTTCAGGCTGCCGCAATGCTCAAAGCAGCGTGAGCCAAGCTCCCTCAGTCTGTCGGAAAGGTCGATCTTTTCAAGTGACTGGCAGCCCGAAAAAGCCTGTGCACCGACAGAAGATACACTTCCCGCACCGCTGACCTTCTTCAGCCACCTGCTGTTTTCAAAAGCCGACCGTCCTATGGAGACCGTGTCGTCCGACAGCACTATGGATTCAAGAAGATGGCAGTCCTTATACACTCCCTCTTCAATGGACCTGATCCCGTCAGGGAATACCAGGTCCGTGATATTTCCGGTGCTCTCAACAAGTCTGCCGTCCCCGTCAAGTTTGAAGCAATTGATGCATTCCGTAAATATCCTCTGTACAAGCTCGGGATATTCTCTGCAGGTAAGATCCGAAACCGAGCTCAGGACATACCTGCTCCCGTCCCTGTCGGTTATCTCCCTTAGGTTCAGACAGTTTCTGAACGCAAGATTCTCGATCGCGACGGCATCCGAAGGGATCACAAGACCCGTGATCGCGGTGTTGCCGGCAAAACACCAGCCGGCAAGCCTTCTGACTTCGGGAGGGATGACTACGGTCCCCCTGCATCCCGCGCCGTCCAGCAGTATTCCGTTCACGATGACCATCTCCGAAGCTTTCCGTCGGCTGTCAAGCCATGCGGTCTGGGAGAAGGCGTGACTTCCGACGATGCCCACCGACACCGGGATATTGACCTTCTCAAGCCGTATATGATCGCGGAAGACATCCTGCCCGATCTCTTCCACGTCATCGGGTATGGTAACGGCGGAAGCATCCTGTAAATATGCTGTCAGGACACTGCCCTCCTTTATCACGAAGCAGGAATACACGGAAGCGATTACCTCACGGACACGCTCAGGAAGAGGATTGTCCACCCTGTTCAGGCTGTCCGCGAATTTCGAAAAACCGTAGCTTTCAGAGTTAAAAACAACTCTTTTTACGCCGGCGCAGCCGGTGAACACGCCGCTTCTGAGCACGGTATCATCCGTGATCTCCACCGTTTCCAGCTCCGCGCAGTCCGCAAAGGCATGAAAACCGCATTCCGTGCCTGAAAGCTTCACGCTCTTAAGGGAATCGCAGCGTTCGAACGCGCGCTCGCCGATGCATTTAATATCTGTCAGTTCAAATGAATCAAGGCCTTTGCACTCGTCGAAGCATCGTGCCCCGATCTGCGTGACTTCCCGGGTCTCAAACACATGAAGGCTGCAGCAGCCCGCAAAGCACTCCGCCGGAAGCTCCGACACTCCCGACACTCTGACTTCTTCAAGCTGCCTGCAGTAAGCGAACGCGGCTTTTTCGATCCGGGCAACATTCAGACAAACCTTTTTCAGCCCGGGACATCTCGAGAAAGCATTCCGGCCGATCACACAACCGGGCGAATCGATAACGATCTCCGTAAGGCCGGGGCACGCGTCGTAGGCGTATTTCCCAATCATTTCCACATCGGTAAGCTCCAGTTTTCCGATGCCTTCCCTTCCTGTAAAAGCGTAGTCCGGGATGCATGACGCTCCTTTGCCCCGATCGACTGAAACCGAAGCAGCCTCATCCCGCCGCTCATATTTGGCCGGCTGTTCAAATTCCTTGGCAAGATAAAAGGCATAGGGGTGTATATCCGCCGATGCCGGCCACGGCTCGAAGGGCTTCAGTGCAAGGCAGCGCCTGAAGGCGTATTCGCCTATACATTCCATGCCTTCGGGAAGATTGCACTTGAGAAGCTTTCTGCATTCGGCAAAGGCCTCCCGCTCCACGCGCTTCAGCGTAGCCGGAAGCACGATATTCTGAAGGGTCAGGCAGCCGGCAAATGCCTGCTCCCTGATCTCTCTGAGCCCGTCGGGACAGAGGACGGTCTTCAGCTGCTCCCTGCCGAAGAAGCACCGCTCGCCGATGATCTCGACCTCTTTCGGGATAGTGACCTGTTCCTCGTTGCCCATGTAGCGGACAAGTATCCTTCCGCTGATATAGAAATCCCCCAGGACCTGATCCCTGATACGTCCGGCAAGGAGATTCTCTGTCTCGTTCTCAAGCGGATAGGTCTCTCCGTTTATCACGACCTTCTTCAGGTTGCAGCAGCCGCGGAAGGCCCTGCCGCTCAATACGGCGTTCCCGTTCGGAAATATGACCTCCTCGAGGCTCTGACAGTTCAGGAAGGCATTCTCCCTGATCTCCTTCAGTGACTCCGGAAGAGTTATGCGGACGATGCCCTTTTTGTCGAAAAAGCAGCCCTTCCCTAGACACACGATCCCCTCAGGAAGAAAAACATCCTTCAGATTGATGTTGAAGTTCTTTAAGACTCCGTCCTCGATCTGCATGGAACTGTACACGCTCCTTGCAACGGACTTGATAAGTCCGGGGAAGTCGGTATGGGAATCCATTACGTTTATAAGATTGCCTACTTCGTAGGTCCTGCCGGACAGGGTGATCCTCTCAAGGTTTATGCAGCCCATGAACACCTCGTCCGAAAAGTTCGAATCATCCGCATCCGCGTTCAGAACCAGCTCGCGAAGGGCGAGGCAATGCGAGAACTCGGCCTTGCCGAAATGAGTCGGCCCTTCAAGCACGACCTTTTTCAGATGATCGCAATACAAAAAAACACAGTCGCCGACCTTGCCGACAGAAGTCGGAAATACAGCCTCCGTCAGACCGTGACACCTGTGGAATGCGTAACCGGAGACTTCTTCCAGACCTTCCGGAAAGGTAAGGTCCTGAAGCTGTCTGCAGCCCTTGAAAGCAGAGGGGCCTATCTTTTTAAGTGTGGAAGGCAGGACGACCTTTTTCAGCCAAGCCATGCCTTTAAAGGCACCCTCCCCGATGGTGTGTACGCCTTCGGGGATAAATGCCTCCGGATCGGTGCCCGTATAAGTCTTTAAGACACCGTCATCTATCTCAAAATGATCCTGAATATTCATTTCTTCTACCGTTCCTGTCTGTCGCCGCCCGCGAATATCTCACCCAGAACGGAACTGAGCTCCGCAGCGCTCCCGCATTTATACAGGTCCTGCTTCAGCTGCTTGGTCCCGGGCATCTTCTTCATAAAATACGACGCGAGCTTTTTGATATATATGAGAGTATACAGTTCGTCATAGCATTCCAGCGAAAGGCGAAGCTGTTCCATGATAAGACTGTATTTTGTATCGTCTGTCTGCCTGCCGGTCAGCTCGGCAAAGATCAGCGGATTCTCGAAACCGTATCTTCCTAGCATGACTCCGTCAACGCCTGTTTCCGCGATCATCTTTTCGGCGTCCGCCCGGGAGGCTATCCCTCCGTTTCCGAACACAGGAATTCCGACTGCCTCCTTTGCTTCCCTGATGTATCCGTACAGAGGCTCTCCGTCGTACATCATGCTCCTTGTCCGCCCGTGCACGGTGAGCATATCCGCGCCCGAGGCCTCGCACATCCTCGCGAATTCCTTTATCACTATCTTCTGCGGATTCATGCCGATCCTGCACTTGACCGAGA
>CAJOQS010000099.1 GCA_905236925.1 uncultured Lachnospiraceae bacterium
AAAGCGCCAGGAAAAGCCCGGAGCACGTATTTATACGCCGTATGACATCCTCTCGTTCATAACCGAAGCCGTGAATAACGGAGAAACGCTCAAGGTCGGTGACCGTATATACACACCTGAAGAGAACGATCTGATCTACAAGGGTGAGCAATACGGAAAGCTCTATGCTCTTGTCGATGATACCGAGCATTACCGCTACATGGAGGAGCTTCAGGAGCAAAGAGACATTGCTGACAGCGCCAACGAGGCCAAGAGCCGTTTCCTTGCCAAAATGTCGCATGAGATCAGAACGCCCATCAATGCGGTTCTGGGTATGGATGAGATGATACTCCGCGAATCGCGAGAGAAGACCATCCGGGCCTATGCCGCCGATATCATGTCTGCCGGACGGACTCTTCTTTCACTTATCAATGATATCCTTGATCTTTCGAAGGTAGAAGAAGGCAAGATGGAGATCATCCCGGTCCAGTATGATCTTTCTTCGCTTATCAACGATCTTGTCAATATGATCCGCGGAAGAGCGGAAAACAAGGGTCTCAGGTTCCTTGTCGAGGTCGACAGACATATGCCGAATACACTCCTGGGCGACGAGATACGCATCAGGCAGTGTGTGATGAACCTGCTGACCAACGCGGTGAAGTATACGGAAAAAGGTTCCGTGACCATAAAAGTCGGGCACGAGAAAAAGGATCAGGGCCATATTCTTCTTAGATTCACGGTAGAAGATACCGGGATCGGCATGAAGAAAGAGGAAATGGAAAATCTGTTCACTCCATACAAGCGTCTGGATGAGAAGCGCAACCGCGCTATTGAAGGAACGGGACTCGGAATGAGCATTACCCGGCAGCTTCTGGATCTTATGGGAAGCGCGCTGGAAGTACAAAGCGAATACGGGAAGGGCTCGGTATTCTCGTTTGCCGTGGACCAGACCGTTATCAAATGGGATGAGATCGGCGATTTCTCCGCGAGATTTGCCAATGAAGCAGCCGGAACCTATGACTATCACGAGCTTTTCCATGCTCCGTCTGCCCATATTCTGGTAGTGGATGATACAGAGATGAATCTGACAGTTATACAGAATCTTCTCAAGAAAACGGAGATCAGGATAGATACTGCGGGCTCGGGAAAACAGGCATTGGAGCTTGCTTCCCGTAATATCTACGATGTTATATTTATTGATCATATGATGCCTGATATGGACGGCATTGAGACACTGAAGCATATCAGGGAGGCAGGAGCGAGCAAGGATGTACCTGCTGTTGCCCTTACGGCGAATGCGGTATCGGGTGCCAGAGAAATGTATCTTGAAGCCGGATTTGCGGATTACCTTTCGAAACCCGTCAGCGGAGAGAAGCTTGAAAGAATGCTTTATGACATGATCCCCGAGGGTAAACTCGAGAAGGTCCCGGAAGGAACGGGCAACGCTGAACAAGCCGGGGAAACGCCCGGAGAAAAGGCCGCGAAGGAAAAAGTGAGCATGCTGAAGGAAAGTGCGGTTCTTGATACGGATGCCGGGATTGAGAACTGCGGATCGGCGGAGAGCTTCCTGTCCGTACTGTCAGTTTTTCATCAGACAGCGGGTCAGAAGGCGGATGAGATAGAAAGCGCCTACAGCAACGGAGATCTGAAGAATTACACCATCAAGGTGCATGCCCTTAAGAGCTCGGCCAGGATCATAGGCGCGAAGGCTCTGTCGGAAATGGCGAAAAGCCTTGAAGATGCAGGTAAAAGAGAGGATCATGAATTTATTCGGAGCAATAATGATGAACTCCTGAGATCGTATCGTGAGCTGAATTCAAAGCTGTCGTGCCTGGACAGTGATGAATCGGGTCTGCCTCCGATCGATGAAAAGGCCCTGACTGAGGCTTATCAGACCATCAGCGAGATCGCGGGCAGCATGGACTACGGACTTATGGAGGACATTCTTAACGACCTTCGCGGATACCGTCTTACTGAAGCGGACAGAGAGCGGATATCAAAGATTGAGCAGCTGCTGACGGAGCTTGACTGGGACGGTATTCTTAAACTTGTATCCGGAGTGTAAAAGAGATGAAAGACTTTTTAAAGAGATCGGCGGTCATAGGGCGCACCATTAAATCCAGCCTCGCCATGGCGATACCTGTCCTGTTCATAGGCAGCATCACCGTCCTTCTAAACGGTATTCCGATTCAGGCATATCAGGATTTCATCGCCTCGTTTCTCGGCGGTGCGATCAAAAACATCGGCGAGATCATGCAGCTTGCAACGGTGGGCATCCTTGCGATTCATATCACGATCGCGCTGAATTTCAGCTATATGAACCAGACTCAGGAGGGGCCGAGGCTTGTTTTCCGTCTCGGAAGCCTTATGAGCTGTCTGGCAGGCTTTTTCATACTGGTGGGATTCTTCAGCGGTGATTCCAGCTTTTCAATGCTCAGCGGGCAGGGAGTGTTCAGCGCGCTGCTTGCCGGGATCATAGGATCGGTGCTGTTTCAGAAGTTCGGGAATCTGTTCAGAACACCGAAAATGATCTTTGTCGACGGAGCGGATTCCGAATTCAACGCCGCACTGCATGTTATCCTGCCGTTCGTATGCACGACGGTGTGCTTTGCCGCGCTAAACCATATCATTACAGTGTGCTTTGAGGTTGAAAGCGTGCAGCATCTGTTCATGAAGGTCATGGACGCTCTGTTCGCCAGCATGTACAGATCATACTCCAGCGGTCTGCTGTTTACCACGCTCACCAGCATCATGTGGTGGTTCGGTATCCACGGCAACAATGTCCTGCATCAGGTCGCGACGGATCTGTTCACCGAGATAATCCCCGGCGAGATCGTTTCGAAGAGCTTTATCGATACCTTTGTAAATATGGGCGGTACCGGATGCACCATCGGTCTTCTGGCGGCAATGATGGTTTTCGGAAAAAGAAGCTCCACCAGAAAACTGTCGAAAATGGCGTTAATTCCGAGCCTGTTCAATATTGGTGAACTCATGGTCTTCGGATTTCCGGTGATCTACAATCCGACTATGATTGTGCCATTTATAATGGCTCCGATACTGTGCTTTTCCAATGCTTTTATCCTTACCAGAACAGGACTTCTGCCTTTGGTCGTAAATGAGGTCGTATGGACGACGCCTCCGCTCCTGAGCGGCTATATGGCAACGGGGTCTGCTAGGGGCGTCATAGTACAGTTCCTGAATATCCTGCTCTCCATGGCCTGCTACGCGCCATTTATTGTGATGTATGAGAAGAAGGCGGTAAATGAATTCTCCTCGGCCCTTGACGGATTGACGGGCATGATCAAAAAGCGCGAGGAAACCGGCGAGAAGGTCATTCTGATGCAGGCGGAAGGCAACATCGGGCGGCTTGCAAAGCTCATGGCGGCGGATCTTGAAGAGGCTCTTTCTTCGTCTTCACCCTCTTCGGACTCCCAAGCGGAAGCACATGATAATCCTCTGCTGCTGAAATATCAGCCGCAGTTTGACAATAACGGCAGATGTATCGGAGCGGAAGCCCTCTTAAGATGGCAGCACGCAAGATACGGAACGGTTTACCCTCCTCTTGTAATTCAGGAAGCCAAGGAGAGCGGAATACTTTTTAATCTTGAAAAGTATGTCATCGAAAAAGCAGTCCATGATTCCGAAAGCCTGCGGAAACACTTTGGCGCAGACTTCAAGATGAGCGTGAACGTTACTGTTTCGACGCTTTACGACACGCGCCTCATCCCGTTCCTCCAGGACCTTGCGGACCGTTACAGGCTCAAGGCCGGGAATATATGTCTGGAGATAACCGAGGAGACCGAGCTTGTCACATCGGAGGAGACCGGAGATCTTATAAGAAGCCTCAAGGCTTTCGGCTATACGTTTGCCCTTGACGATTTCAGCATGGGACACACCTCACTCCATTATCTGCAGCATAACCAGTTTGACATAGTCAAGCTTGACGGCAGCCTTGTCAGATCGCTGATCGACAACGAGCGCACCAGAGAGATCATCAGCTCGATAGTCTATCTGTCAAAGTCGCTTGATTTTGCGGTTATAGCGGAATATGTCGAAACCGCCGAGCAGAAGGAGGCGCTTGAGCAGGTTGGATGCCTGAGGTATCAGGGATATCTGTTCAGCCCCGCGGTAGACAGAGAGGCTCTTCTTTCAATGGAGCCGGTTAAGGGCAGTAAAAAAACGAAATGAATTATCGGGAAAGGATCATAAAATGAGAGCATACGAGAGATTTATAGATTACGTTAAGGTACACACAACATCTGATGAGAACAGCGGTACACATCCGAGTTTTAAGGGTGAGTTTGACCTCGCGGGGATTCTGAAGGAAGAACTGGAAAGGATCGGGATGAAGCAGGTGCGCATGGACGAGCACTGCTATGTATATGCGATGCTTCCCACGGCCAATGGGTACGAGAACATTGCGCCGATGGGCTTTATCGCCCATATGGATACGGCACCCGATGCGTCGGGCAAGGATGTGAAGCCTCAGATACGCAGTAACTATGCCGGCGGAGATGTTTCGTATCCCGCGGCCGGTGCGGTAATGAGCACGAAGGATTTCCCTTTTCTTAAGGAAATGAAGGGTGAAACGCTGATAACAAGCGACGGAACGACTTTGCTCGGTGCGGACGACAAGGCCGGTGTTGCAGAGATAATAACGGCGATGGAGACGGTAATTGCCGAAAACAGGCCCCACGGTGAACTATGGGTCGCCTTCACGCCCGATGAAGAGATCGGCGAGGGTACTGACTGCTTTGACCTCGAGCATTTCGGTGCCAAATACGCCTATACGGTTGACGGCGGTGATGTCAACTGCCTGGAATACGAGAACTTCAACGCGGCATCGGCAAATATCAGGATCACGGGCTTTTCGGTTCATCCCGGTTCTGCGAAGGATACGATGATCAATGCTTTAAACGTTGCGGCAGAGCTTCATTCCATGCTTCCCGAGTCTGAAAGACCCGAGCATACCGAGGGCCGCGAGGGCTTCTACCATCTGACCGGTATGAGCGGGCATGTTTCGGAAGCAGCGATGTCGTATATCATAAGGGATCACGATATGAACCGCTTCCTTGAGAAAAAGGCAAATATGGAGAGAATTGCAGGAACCATCAACGCTAAGTACGGAGAAGGAACGGTAAAGCTTGAGCTGAAGGATTCCTATTACAATATGCTTGAGAAGATCAAGCCCCACATGCATCTGGTGGAGAACGCCGACCGCGCGATCAGAAAAGCCGGAATGACTCCGGTAGTGGTCCCTGTCAGGGGCGGAACCGACGGCGCAAGGCTTTCGTATGACGGAATTCCCTGCCCGAATCTGGGCACCGGCGGCTACAATTTCCATGGGAATTTTGAGTGCATCACCGCTGAGAGGATGGACAGGGCAGTTGAGGTCATACTGAATATTATTGACGGAACCCTGGAGAAGTAAGCATTTTACATTTGGGGGATAATGTATGGGCAGGATAGTTTCACTTACAAGACTTTCGGAAAACAGGACGCGTGAAGTTAAGGAGCTGGAACGGGTATGCAGGGAACATGACCATACCTCCGGTGAAATGATGGTTTCGGGAGAGTACAATTACAGCCGCAGCCTGAAGTGCTTTTTCCTGTTTTATGAAGGACGGGAGCTGACGGGTTTCCTTTATATATTCAGTTCGATCGGGACGGTCGGAGAGATATCTGCAATAGTCAGGCCGGACAGGAGGCGTAACGGCATTTTTACGGCGCTTCTTGCCGAAGCAGAAAAAGAACTCAGGTCTGCCGGGATCAGGAAAAAGCTGTTTATTGCAGAACCGGTTTCGGACGCTGCTGCCGCTGTTGCTAAGAAGCTGCGCAGGAAACTGAAATATACCGAGCTTCTTATGAAGTATGACCCCGAGGCTGGTGCGGGGCGTAATAAAGCAGAGGAGAGCGGAGTTATCTGCAGGGATGCGTCCTTTGAAGGATCGTCGGAACTGAGGCTGCTCTTTATAAATGAGAATGGAGAAGAATTCGGAAGCTCCGGCGTCCTCTTAAACGGTTCAACGGCCTTTATCTTTGATGTGAAGGTTTATGAGGACTATCGCGGAAAAGGAAATGGAAACCGGCTTGTCGGCGCGCTTCTTGCACATCTTGAGAAGAATTATCCGGGCTATGAGATAAGTCTCCACGTGACCGATACCAACAGCGCAGCGGAGCATATATACCGCAAGGCCGGCTTTGTTACGGTCGAGGCGAGGAATTATTACTAGAACGCGATGTATTTTAATTGGTGAAAATATTGCAAAAATTCCGAAAATAATGTATAATTACAGAAAAAATCGGAGGACCTGCAATTGAACCTTGATATGATGACGGCAGTGCTGGTGATACCTGTACTGATGGCCGCGGCTGCCCGGGATATTATGACTTCAGAGATACCGCGCTGGACGACCGTGGGTGTCGCCTGTATAGGGGTGATGAGGACTCTTTTCAGGATAATTGCGGAAAAGGCAGCAGGAGAGGCTGCTTTGGCTGATGTCGCCGGAATGATCTTCCGGCCAGTGCTCGGAGCTGCTGCGGTCCTGATCCTTTTACTGCCCATATATTATATGACCGGAAGGGAAAAACTCGGCGGCGGTGATATAAAACTGATGGTGGCCGCAGGTATCCTCCTGGGGGCATGGAACGCGGTTCTGGCTCTTATGTTCGCCTGCATTTACTGCTGTATATATCGCGTGATCAGGCCCGCGAGGACTGCTCGGAGCGGGGTATTTGCCTTCGGACCCTATCTTGCGGCGGGGATAATCACCATGCTTATCGGCATGCAAAAAATATCTTGACATTCCCAAACAGCGGTGATATTATGATTGTTGTCGCTGAAAAGCGGTATGATGATGTGTGCGTAGCTCAGCTGGATAGAGCGTCTGGCTACGGACCAGAAGGTCGCGAGTTCGAATCTTGTCGCACA
>CAJOQS010000100.1 GCA_905236925.1 uncultured Lachnospiraceae bacterium
AGCAATACAGGTCAATGATCAGCTTCACTTCTCCCTGACCCATGCCGAGGAGCTTTGATATTTCCATGACTGATTTTCCGCTCTTGTGAAGTGCGATGATCTCATCATTTCGGTTTATGATGCCTGTATCAAGGTTTTCCGCAGCTCCCTGAGCTTCCGCGCCCAGAGGTTCCGCATCCTTGACCTGTGTGCTCCTTGACGGTGTTTTCCTGACTTCTGCATCAGGTTCGGGCACCTCAACGCTCTTCTTTCTTCTTACTGGAGCCGGCTTTGACTCATTGTTCCCTGCATTCGCGGTACTTACCGCCGAAGGTCTGCGGACGCCTGACGCCGGTCGTGCAGGAGCGCTCTCTGCCGGAGCCTTTACCGGTGCCTTGGCCTTTTCTGCCATTTCCTCGACTCTCTGCTTCGCTTCCTCCGCGGTTCTCAGCAGCTTCTCACATTCGACGCGGGTATTCTCCATGCCAAGGGCGGTTTTCTTCAGTTCCTCTTCTTTTTCGTTCAACATCTGATAGAGGAAAACAACCTCCTTGTGATTGCTCTCTATCTTCTGGAGCATCTGGTCCGAGTACTCTCCGACAGCTATTATCTTGTCGTTGGAAAGACTCTCCAGCTTATCCTCGACATCATGCAAAATTAAATCAGCCTTCTTATTGGACTTCTCGACGAAAGCTTCGTGCATCTGCTCGAGCGTATTCGTATCGAATGCGCTCGCAGCTGCTTCCTTTGCTGTTCTGTCGGTGTTGCCTACAATAAAAAAGCTGATGATTATAAATGCCGCTCCAAGTATAAACAATGCTATTTCAAGCCCAGTCATTTCTTTCCCCTTCAAACACTAAAGTGTCATATCCTGATATCGATCCCTCCCGGATGATCAGACATGTTCCGACCGGTCTGCTCGTGTCCGTCCTCTTCGTTGTGACCGTTGCCGTCCTTTTTCTTATTCTCGCCATGATACTCGTTATTGCCTCTTTCCTTGGCATCATACCGGTATTCATGGTTCTCCGTTTCGGTCATTCTGACGGTGCGCTGAGTATCCTCGTTCGCCCGGTTTTCAATGTTCTGAGTTATCTCTGCCTGTCTGGAGGCATCCTTCGCGGTCTCCGCCTGTTTTACATGCGAAGCTTCATGCGATTTCGGTATCATGGTATACATCTCGATAGGAGTGATCATAGCATTCCCTCCCTTTTAGTATGCAGCCACTCTGATATCGGCACCATCCCTTACAAGTCTTCCGTGCTTGGTCTCTTTTCTGATGAAATTCGTAACGTTTGAGATCGTTACCTTGCAGCCGGGATACATCACATCATCAACAAGGATATACCCTCCGACGGCATTGTCAAGCTCAACAGTGATCCTGTCGATCTCCTTGACGGTTTCTTCCATCTTCTTGTCAAGCTCCTTGCGCTCTCCGGCCACATGCTGGAACTGGGCAAGCCTTTCGGGAGAAACCTCCTCATGGTTTTTCATTTTATTGGTGAAATGCAGGATGATCTTGTCGTCACGATCCATAAGCTTCTGCATTTCAATCTTCGAATTCTCGAGCTCCTTGAGCTTAGCGGCGAGGTTCATGTTAACGCCGACCTCAAGAGTCGTGTTTGTTCCCATTACAGAACCGATGGTCTTTGCCTCGATACATTTGCCGGATCTAATGGAACCGCCCGTGATAAAGCCCTTCTTCCCCTTTACGATGACTTCGCTTCCGGCGGTCACGTAGCTGTGCATGATCGATTCGGTCTGGACGAATCCCCCTGCTTCAACCTCGGCACTCTCGATGAACTTGGTTACGATATTCGAGCCTGCCTTGAGCTTTCCGCGGCTCATTCCCTGAATACCGCGCTTCAGGATTATCTGTCCTCCGGCCTCAAGCTCAGCGCCCTCAACGATACCGTCAACAATGATATCGCCTGTCGCAACGACCTTATATCCGGTGTTTACGTTGCCCACAACCTCAACGTTGCCATTGTAATTGATATCACCGGTCGTCGGATCAACATTGGCG
>CAJOQS010000101.1 GCA_905236925.1 uncultured Lachnospiraceae bacterium
GATCGGAAGGACTGATAGCAGCCATCTTTTCGATATCCTCGGTAGCCTCTTGCTGCATGATATCTACGATATCATCGATCGTTATGATTCCGACGAGTCTGTCCTCGGAGTCAACGACAGGCATAGCGGTAAAGTCGTACTTCTGGAAATCCCTCGCAACATCTTCCTGGTCGGTAAGAGTCGTTACGGAGATGACGTTCTCGGTCATGATATCGCCGACAAGAGCATCGGGCGACGAAAGGAGGAGTGTCCTTAAAGTAACGATTCCTATAAGCTTTCTTGACGCGTCAAGGACAAAGCAGTTGTTGATCGTCTCCTTGTCGATGGCGTCATGCCTTATCTTATCGATAGCCTCAGATACCTTGAGATTGCTCTTTAGTCCCTCGAAATCGGTAGTCATCAGACTTCCCGCGGAACTGTCGGGGTATTTCAGCAGCTGGTTGATCGTACGCCTTGTTTCAATACTGGTCTTTGCAAGCAGACGTGTAACAACATTGGCGGGCATTTCGTCCATCAGGTCGGTGGCATCGTCGACATCCAGATTATCGATGATCCCTGCAGCCTCACCAAGTGAGAACTTAAGTATCATCTCCTGCTGTACATCGATCGACAGATAAGCAAAAACATCAGCTGCCTTGTCCTTCGGCAGTATTCTGAAAAAGGTCAGTGCTTCATCAAGCGGAAGCTCTTCAAGAAGTGACGCCAGATCCGCTTCGTTGATCTTTTCACTGAATTCACGGAACTCCTTGTAGGACTTATTCTCTATGAGTTCCCTCATTTTCTCCATCATATCTTCCATATAAACAGTCCTCCTCTAAAATGGCAGAATAATTACGTGGCGGTGCATCGGTACTTTTTTGTTTACCTGTACTGTCCGTACTCATTAAACCACCTCCTCATCAAAGAACTGGCGCGACTGCCGCGGACACGGCATCACGCAGGTTTTATGATACTATCTTTTCAGGCAAGTTTCAATAATAAAACCGGAGAAATATAATTTAAATTTAACAGGGGGTCTCAGGAATTTGACAAAGCATGTCGATAATAATTATAATTAAAGCAGATTTAACCCCATACAAAAAAGGAGTGTGAACCGATTTGGATCCAGATGTCGCGTTGCGACTGATCATTCTTGTAATTCTTTTATTGCTTTCGTCTTTTTTCTCGTCGGCGGAAACAGCCTTTATGTCATTGAACAAGCTTCGTGTTCGCACAAAGGCAGACCTGGGCGACAAGCGTTCAAAGCTCATCCTGTCCCTTATCGATAATTCCAACAAGCTGCTCACCACTGTTCTGGTGGGAAACAACCTTGTTAATATCGTCGCGTCTTCATTAACCACCACACTGATGATAGATCTGTTCGGCAGCCGTGCCATCGGTATCGCTACCGGTCTTCTTACTTTGCTCATCCTTATCTTCGGTGAGATCACGCCCAAAACGATAGCTTCGCGCAAGGCCGAGAAAACTGCCGCCGCCTATGCGCCCTTCATCAATCTGCTGATGATATTTCTGACCCCGGTTACATTTGCCGTTAACTTCCTTGCTCACGGACTCCTGAGGATCTTCGGCATCGATCCCGAAGAGAGGACTTCCGCAGTGACCGAGGACGAGCTGCTGACACTTGTTGACGTGAGCAGCGAGGAGGGCGTTATAGAATCCGACGAGCGGGAAATGATAAACAACGTGGTGGATTTCAAGGACACCGTTGCCAAGGATATAATGGTCCCTGCGATATCAATGGCATGTGTTCCCGAGGACATCTCCTACGAGGAGCTGATCGGCATAATCAGGGAGGAGCAGTATTCCCGCATGCCCGTTTACAAAGAGACCAAGGACAATATCATTGGAATTGTATGGGCCAAGGATCTCCTTGTAAAATACGATCCTTCAACCGAATTCCATATACTTGATTATACAAGAAAGCCCTATTTTACCTACGAACAGAAAACCACCCGGGAGCTCATGGCCGATATGAGGCGCGAGTACACCTCCATCGCCATCGTGCTTGATGAATACGGCGGGACAACCGGACTTATAACTATCGAGGATCTGCTTGAGGAGATAGTCGGTGAGATCAGGGATGAATACGACACCGATGAAGTCGACGAGATCGAGACTCTCGGTGAAAATGTCTATGAGGTCACAGGCCAGACCAAGCTCGTAGACATAAAAGAAGCCGTCGGAATCGATATCGAATCCGACGACTATGATTCAATCGCTGGTCATGTGATCCACCTTCTCGGACACATTCCGGCAGAGGGCGAATCCATCACCGATGACGATGCCGAATATACCGTGACATTAGTCATCAAAAACAGGATCGGAAAGATCAGGATCACTGTCATCCCCAAAATCTGATCCGTGTCTGCTGTTTCTTACTCTGGGAGCATAACCCTGGCGGTTATGCTTCTTTTTCTTTTTGTGCTTCGTGTAGGTATACTCCTTCACCTCGGTACGGTCAGACTTATCTTCTATCCTGCGGTTCATGAAATAGATGAAATTGTCGATCGCGTTGAGGATATCGGCAAAATTGGACTTCGGAGCAACCTCGATATACTTGGTAAGTATCTCTGTCTGCTTCTCGCCCTTGTACCTTCCGTAAAAGATATCAAACAGATTATGCCCGCGCATGTAGATCTTGAAGGTCTCGATATTCTTCTTGAGATCGTCCTTTGTTCTTATGTTCAGGCCGGTTATCTGCTTCATGTTCTTCGCACTGGCAAGCTTAAACAGATAGGATTTCCACTTCTCAAACAGCGTATTGTAGAATTCCTCCTCGTATTTGATAACTCCGATCTCTGCCATAACAGAGGGATTGAGGAAGTAATTCTCGAAGGAATAATACTTCAGGATCAGGATATTCCTCGGCTGAATCCTCGGAAGATTATTAACGTCCTCCTTCGACCTGTCGTCATAGTACTTGCAGAGCTGCCGGATAAGGGTCTGCGGGTTCTTGCCGTCCGAATCCCTGATCATCAGGAACTGATCCTTAAGATAAAGCTGGTTGATATACTTAAGGTTTGCGTAGGTCTTGATATTCGTACAGCTGTTGGTCGTAACGATCGAAATACGCTGAAGGGAACCGTCGTCGTTGTAAACCTCGGAATAATACTTTTTAAGCAGCAGCGGGAGTCTCGAGCTGTCCTGCTTGCCCTCGACTATGAACACAAAGTTGACGTTCATAAGGTCGTTCGCCGAGTACCCGAGATCGTCGAGTATCTTGTCGATGTCGGTGTTCTCGTTGATAGTGCTGTTGTAATCATCGTCGAGAACGATCTGCTTGATCTGCTTGGAGTTGAAGTTGAATATAAGGTTCGGGGAGTGAGTCGAGAAGAATACCTGGTTCTTTCTAGAAAGCCTGTACAGTATCTCACTCGCGGCCTTCTGCATCGAGGGATGAAGATATATCTCGGGGTCCTCGATCATAATGATGCTGGGCATCATGCTGCTCTCATCCGAGTACGCCTCGAGCAGGGAAAGTATATAAATACTCTTTGCACCGGCACTGAGAGTTGCGATCGAATCCGCACCGTATCTGTCGCGGTTAAGCACAACGGTATCCAGCTTGATGAGGTCCTTATTGTTCAGGTTCATGACGAACTTAATATCCTGCTGTCTTCCGCTGTTTCTGACGTAATACTTGTTCAGCTTGTTCATAAAGCTGTCAAGATTAACCTGGAGGATCTTGTATTCAAGCAGTCTCATGCTCTCAAGAATGCTGAGCTCCTCGGGGTTCTTCTCACAGATTCCCGGTATGCACTTAAAGCAGTCCGAGCACTGTTTTGCGGGATCCTTCACACACAGATTCTCGCTTACGCCGTTAAGCGCGTTCTTTGATTCTGCACGGAATATCTCGGTCTGAATCTCCTCGATATTTCTTGAATAATCAATGAAATGTACCTTCGGAAGGACCTCTCTGATATGCGGATTACTCTTGTTGACTCCGTCGGAATAGCGGCTGCGGAGCTCCGTATCAACGACAAAAACAAAATTCAGCATACCTCCGATATATTCCGCATCGGGATCGGTCGGTTCGGGAACATAGTATTCGTCTTCCTCGGGAAGTGCCCGCTCAAATGTGGGAAGGAGCTTTTTAAACTCCTCGTACCACATGCTGAAGGTCTTGTATTTACTGAGGACTCCGTTGTTATAGAAGGTCCTGATATCTTCATCGCTGATCTCAAGCTTTACGGCGATCTCGATGTTTCTCTCGGGACTGTTGAAGTCGGTCGTCTTAACCTCATATTTGCCGGTCAGTGCAAGGATCGCATGAAGGATCGTGGTCTTACCGGTACTGTTCTTTCCGACAATGATAAGAGCGTCTTCAATGTCGTCAATGTTCATTTCTCTGATGGTTTTAAAGTTTTTGATCAGCAATGAATTAATCTTCATTTAGATTCAAACCTCCATCTTATTTATTGATGATGATGACCGTGGAAGGACTGTTGAGCCTTATAAGGCTTTCGATAGAGCCATCCTCTCCTGCCTTATCGCTGAAGGGAACACGCACGACAAGATGCGCGGCGGCATTATAAAACACCTTCTCTTCCTCCTTGACGATATCCGAAGAAATAGCAACGGTCCTCTTCTCAATGTTGACCCTTGAAAGGTTCCGGCAATTGGCAAAAGCGCCTTTACCGACGGTCTTAACCGTTTTGTTGAGCGTAACCTTTGTAAGCCCCGACGCTCCAGCAAACGCATAGTCTCCGATGACCTTGATGTTCTCCGGAACAACGAGCGCGCCCGCTGCGGAAGGATAAGAAAGGATCGTACCGCCCTTAGCGCTTAAGAGCATCGCGTCATTAACCGTAAAAGAATGATTGTCGGGATCAAGATCGAAGGTGGTCAGCTTCGGACAGCCCGCAAAGGGATTGCCTGATATCTTTGATACCGAAACAGGTATATGAACACATTCAAGAGCAGAACAGTTAAGGAACGTGTTTGCATCTATCCTCTTAACCCCGGCGGGAATAAAGACCTCAACGATCCTGCTGTTGCCTTCAAACGCACCCGCATTTATCTGCTTGACGGAATCGGGAATCGCGATGATCCCTGAGACGGCGGGCGCCATATAAAGAATCGTCTGCTTTTTGTTGTATACTGCGCCGTACTCGGATATAAAAGCACTGTTCTCCTCCGGGAAAACAAGGTTTTCAAGGCTGTCGCAGTAGGAAAATGCATTCGCAACGATCTGTCCGACACCTTTGCCGAACGAAACCTCACGGAGTGAAGGGCTTACGGCAAATGCACCCTCGCCCACAGCTATAACAGAATCGGGAAGAATTACAGTCTCAAGCTTGGAAAAGAGAAACGCATAATCTCCGATGCCTGTTATATCGTAAACCCGGCCTTCGTACTCGACGCTTGAAGGCAACTCGATACTCCGGGTCTTCTTTCCGAGTGTGTTCCCTATGATCTCAGCTTGACCGTTGGCAGTTTTCGTGGGAGCTTCGGTTACCCGAAACGTCAGGACGTCTAAAGAAAACTCGGTTCCGGCCTTAACCTTTCCGTATACAGCGACCCCTTGGGGATCGGCAGCCACAAAGCACAGCATGAGTGACAGCAGAACCAGGGGTACGATCAAAAACCTGTTGTTTCGCATCAATTCCTCCGATATTATTTCAGCATTTCATTCTCGCGCTGAAGTATCGTGTCTATCCTGAACATGAATACCTCATACTCCGAAAGGAGCGTGTTGAGGTGATTCCTGATATAATCGGCATCCCTGTTGAGGGCGGCTTTCTCGTGTTCCGAGCAGATAAATCCAAGCTTCATGTCACCCACAGACTCGGCATGCTCGCGCATTTTGTGCAGAACCGAGGCATAACTGTCAAAGCTTTCACTTTCGGAATAGTCCTTAAGCTGCTTTGGCCAGATCGAATGATCGTCATAGATCGACCTGAGCCTGTTCAGATATGACATATAATCATAGCCGCTGTTCTCGAGGCCCTTCATGACATCAAAGCCGGTAAGGACCGAACAGAGACGCTTATACCATGCGCGATCCTCGATCCTGGTCTCCCTGCTCTGCTCTCCCGAGGCATGAATGATATAATCCGCAGGCAGGAACTTGATAAGAATACGTTCAAGCGAATTAACATCGATCGGTTTGGGCAGCAGACCTGCAAACCCTTCATCAACATAGTTCTTGCTTCCCGCACCGTTGGTCATTGCAGTCAGCTCAATAACCGGAACTGTCTTAAAATACTCGCCCTCCATCTCGCGGATCTTACAGAGTGTTTCGTAACCGTTCATATTCGGCATCAGATAATCCATGAATATCAGGTCAAAATGATCGCTTGCCATCAGCTTCAGGCATTCCTCACCGCTCGAGGCGGTTACGACATCGGAACCGTATCTGCCGAGAAGCTCCTTAACTACGAAGAGATTGACGATACTGTCATCAACAACAAGAATCCGGGCCATCGGAGCCGTAAACTTATCAAGCGCGCTGTAGCCCACATCCTCGCTGTAGCAGCCGATCGTTGCGTTTCCGACTCTTTTCTGGGGGATCATTACTGCAAAACGGTTGCCCTCTTTATCCGAAGATGAAACAGATATCCTTCCGTCCATTTTCTCGATAACGGTCTTGAAAATGTAGAATGCAAGCCTGCGTCCCCTGCTGTTCTGTCCCTGTTCGTATACATATGCGGGATCATTGTAAACTAGTGCGGTTTCTTCATCGGTAAGCCTGCGTCCGTTATTGAGAACTTCAAATTCAAGTATGATGCTGTCTAAGTTAAGCTGCCGGGACGATATCTTAAGCGAAACACGTCCGGCATTGTAATTGAGCAGTGCATCGTTCAGCAGGCCGCTTACGACCTGAATGATCCTGACCTCGTCACCGTTCAGCACGGAAGGCAGGTTCTCGTCAACGGTATATGAAAAATCGATCGCAGAGTCCTCACGCGCCGCATATGCCCTGTCAAGAAGAGTATTGATAAGATCCCTTGCCTCGTAATCGGTCGGGATAATATCAAGCTTGTTGCACTGAATCTTGGTATAGTCGATCAGGTTGCTGACAATTCCGAGAAGGTCCGATATAGCCTCCGACATCGCATCGAGATTTGAATGCTGATTCTGGGGAAAAGATTCATCATCCCTCATAATATGCACTATGCCGTAGACGGTATTCATCGGGGTACGGATCTCATGGGAAATATCGTCGATGAAAAGTGCGTGCTGCTTCATCTGCGCCTTGTGGGCGGTGTCAATGAGCCCGAGATTTCTGATCATGGCGCGCATGAACATAAGGCTCGAAAGAGAAACAAGAAATATCAGGAAATAACCGATCGCAGCGATAAGGGGCATGTTCCATACCTTCCTGACATTGAAAACGAACGCAACAAAGCCCACTATGCAAAGTACCAGCTCAAGGACCGGCATAGCGAAGGTAAACAATGACGCAAAGCTCTTGTTGAGTAAAAGAACATTACGGTTTTTATACACATGTACCATGGAGATCACCGAGATGATCAGAAAGGCAACGCTTGTAACCGCCAGAATGATAATAGTATATATGGCCATAATGATATTCACCCCATTTAAATACATTATATAACTACAGTATACTTATGCTCAAACCTGTTTGCAATACTCCGAATAGCCCATTCCGGTGTACTTCTTAAAGCATCTGCCGAAATAATTGGGATCGGGGATCCCCACCTCCGCGGAAGCCTTGTACATCTTGACATTGGCGGCTGCAAGCTCGGTTGCCTTGCGCATCCTGCACTCTGTCAGATATTCGATAAAGTTCCGCCCGGTCTCCTGCTTGAACTTACGTGAAAGATAGCTTGAACTGAAGCCGAACTGCTGCGCCACAGATGTCAGATTAACGCAGGAATCCGTATAGTTGGCCTCGATGTAGCGCATGATCTGCTCGCTGACAGACTCAGCCCCGTTCTCGGCGACAGAAGGATCATTCTCCGGTTCCGAAGCAGAACCGAAAACAAGCTCTCCCCTGTCCTGTCTGCGATTGTCAAGCTTGTCCCTTACACGCTTCAAAGTATCCATGACCTCTTCACGTACCATAGGCTTGAGCATGTACTCGAAAACCGGAAGGCTGACGCATTTGCGCGCATACTCGAACTTATCGAAGGCAGTCATGATTATGATGATAAGCTCGGGATAACGTCTGGTGACAACTTCGGTAAACTCAATCCCGTTCATGAAGGGCATCGAGATATCAACAAATGCGATATCCGGCCGCATATCATCGATAACATTAATTGCCTCGACACCGCTGGCTGCCTCGCCGACAACCTCCATATCAAGGGATGCCCAGTCTATCGACGAAAGCATAAGCTTCCTGACCGGCATCTCATCATCAATCAGCATTACCCTGTACATTGATTTCCCCTCTTTTCCTACTTTACCGAAGGCTTGATAATAAACTCAACCTCGGTATATTCTCCCTGTTCACTTTGTATCCTGACAACATCTTCACATTCGCAGAAGCCCCTGACTCTCTCTATCGTTCCCCACAGTCCGAAGCTGTCTGAAGTATCGTAAATATCCGCAAAGGATGAATCCGTATCACCATTATAGTGCTTTTTGGCAAGTATCTCACGTATCTGCTCCTCGGGCATTCCTATTCCGGTATCATATACGGAAAGATGCAGCACTCCGTCCACAAAACGACTGGTGATCCTGATCGTCCCCATTTCTCCCTTCAGCCGGATACCGTGATAGATACTGTTTTCAACTATCGGCTGAAGAATAAGCTTTGGTATCCTGCAATCGAGCGTCTCCGGATCAATATCATACTCGTCTGTGAGAAAATCCCCGTATCTGAGCTTCTGCAGCGCCAGGTAATCCTTGGTAATGCTGAGCTCGGTCTTCAAGGATATCTCCCTCTCACCCTTGCTCAGGAAATTGCGGTAGAAGCTTCCGAGTGTTTCAAGGGCTTTGCGAACATCATCTGCCCCTGCCTCCATTGCGAGATAACCGATGGTCTCAAGTGAGTTATACAGGAAATGCGGCTTGATCTGCTCGTGGAGCATACGCATCTCGGCCCTTCTGATAGTCTGCTCGTTCTCAAGGAGCTTGCCGAATAGTTCGTTGACCCTTTCAACCATGCCGTTATATGAGTCCTTCAGCAGACCGATCTCGTTCTGGGGAATATTGATATTGATCTGGTCGAGGGTGCCCTTTTCCCTGTTTTTCTCCAGTGCCTCCGTAAGGTCCATAACAGGCTTGGTTACATTGCGGTTTATATACATACCTGCAATAAAGATAGCAAGCATGAATACAGCAAGCAATGCCAATATGACATATACGGTGCCGTACATTACAAAGCCGCTTTCGATCGGCGTAGCCACCGCGATAAAAAACGGCATTCCGGAAATCTTCTGTACAGACAGGAGAACATCGTTCCTGCCGTCGTCGATCTCCTTGTGCACTATCTCATCGCCAATTGCAATACCCTCGAGCAATCCGAGAACATCGGAATTTCCGGAAAGCAGCTCGCCGTCCGAGCCTATAACCGCGATCTTCTTATCGGTGATCGACACAAGCTTGCGGTCAATGAAGGTACTGGAAATATTCATTATCATCATGCCGATGCGTTTCTGGGTGCTGACCTCGTAAACATCTCGGCCGATGCTGATCAGGGGACGCCCGACAACTCTTTCTATCGCGCCGTCGGCATTGATCGTAAGTACCGCGCCGCCCTTCTGTTCTTCGATCCTCCGCCTGAAGGCGGAATCCTTGATGTCGTAAATATCGATCGAATAGCGGTTTCTGTTGGAAACTATATACTCACCGTCATCCCTGAAGCCAAATACCGAATCGACCATCGTGGTGGGATTAAGCACGCGCATGATGCTGGTTCTGGTGTTATTGACGAATACGGCATCAACAGGCTGTCCGGTTGCTTTCAGATAATCGACAAAGCCCTCATCCATCATTACCAGACGGGATATTTCCTTGTATCTTTCAATATCGGAGGTAATACTCTCCGAAATGGTATTCAATGTTGTAACTGCTTCACTTTTGATATTTTCGCGGCGCTCTTTTTTGACAATGTAGAAAACCGAAACAAAAAAAGAAATCGACAATAACAGGACTATGATGAGCATGATCGCCCTCAAGCCCGCTACCATCGATTTTCTTACTTTATGCTTACTGTTAACAGTCCCGGAATCTGTCATTGATAAAACATACCCCCATAAAGTCCTATAGAGATTATAACACTTTTTCAGGGGAAAGACAATGCAGCACGGGTTTTATCAGCCCTTGACAGCTCCCACCATGAAGCTCTCCTGTATACGCTTGCTCATGAAAATGTATACAAGAAGCATGGGAAGTGTTGCCAGAACCAGTCCGGCTCCCACGATTCCCCAGTCGGTGATATTTGCTCCTTTAAGGTTCGCAACGAATACCGGCAGTGTATAATGAGCTTCATCACTGAATACGCTCGCGAACATGAACTCGTTCCAGCACTGAAGGAAGATGTAAATACCCATCGTTGCAAGAGCAGGCTTCATAAGAGGCACGATTATGTGGAAGAAGGTCCCCCACAGTCCGCATCCGTCTATGCAGGCCGATTCATCAAGCTCAATCGGAATATCGTTCATAAAGCCGGTACATACAAGTATCGCCATCGAAACCGAGAACGCAGCATAAGGAATGATAAGTGCGATATAGCTCTTCAGCATATGGATCTGGCTGAGTGAGGAGTAGATCGGATACAGCGCAACATGCATGGGTATCGTGATACCGAGCATGAATAAGCTGTTCAGTGTCTTCCTGCCCTTCCATGTGATCCTGGTGATAGCATAAGTTGCCATCAGAGCCGCGATCAGGGAAATAACGATCGCTATGGTAACAACTATAATACTGTTGGTAAAGCACTTCTCAAGGCTGCCGTTCGCAAAAAAGTGCTTAACAGCAGGCGA
>CAJOQS010000102.1 GCA_905236925.1 uncultured Lachnospiraceae bacterium
CTCCAACAGGCTGACAGATGCGGTCGGCGGCAGCCGCATCCGCTGCATAATGGAGGACTCAAGGGGATACATGTGGGTATCGACCTATACGGGAGGTAAAGGGTTGGTCCGTGTGACTCCGAACGGATATATTAAAGAATTCACAATGAAGAACGGAATGCCGAGCAACGAGATCCGTGCGACTATCGAAAGCCGTGACGGCAGTATACTGGCCGGCACCAACGGCGGAGTTGCTGTCATCAGGGACGGTATTGTCATCCGGATCGTTGGCGCGGATAAAGGCATGAGGAACACGACCATCCTGACAGTCGAGGAAGGACCGGACGGAACGATCTATGCCGGATCGGACGGAGACGGTATTTATGTCATAGAGGGCGACCGGGTATCGAGACTCGGAAGAAGCGAGGGTCTTACGAGTGATGTCGTTATGCGCATTAAATGGGATGAGCAGAGAGAGGTCTTCTGGATCGTAACATCCAACTCGATCGAATACCTGAAGAACGGCGTCCTTACGACCGTGACAAGCTTCCCGTACAATAACAACTATGACCTGTATTTTAACCGCGAAGGTGAAATGTGGATCCTTTCATCGTATGGGATCTACCATGTGAATACAGACGAAATGCTCACGGACAGGGTAGAAAACTACAGGCTGTATACGATAGCCAACGGTCTTCCCTATTCCCTGACCAGTAACGCCTACAGTGCGTCCGACAGGGAAGGAAACCTGTATATGGCCGGAAGAAAAGGCGTAATACGGGTCAATATAGACAACTTCTTCGAGGGAAATGTCGAGATCAAAACGGCGCTGAATTCAATCTACTGTGACGGAGAAAAGATCCTGCCGGATACGGAAGGAGTATACCGTATCCCGGCTTCAAGAGGACGAATCAGGATAACGCCGGCGGTGCTCGATTATACGAACACCAATCCTCCGGTCAGGATCTTTCTTGAAGGAAGGGATGAAAGCGGCACCGCAGTTGCGAGAGAAAAACTGTCTCCCGTGGAATACACTGACCTGCCCTACGGTAATTATACATTCCGTATTCAGGTGCTTTCGGCCGACGGGCTGGAAGTGCTTTCGGACAATGCTTTCTTGATAGTTAAAAAAGCGCGTGTCGGTGAGCTTGTTGCAGTTCGTATCGTTATGATCGCTCTTATAGCGGCTGCTACGGGCTGGATAGTATGGCGCTTCCTGAAATCCACTATTATCAACCGCCAGTATGAGGCCATCAGTCAGGCCAAGGATGAAGCTGACAGAGCCAATGCGGCCAAGTCGAGATTCCTCGCCAATATGTCGCATGAAATACGTACGCCCATAAACACGATCATGGGAATGAATGAAATGGCCCTCCGTGAAGATGCAACGGGTGTGCCTAAGACGTATTTCATGTCGATGATGAATTACTCGCTCGATATCAGAAACGCGTCGGAATCGCTGCTCGGACTGGTCAATGACCTGCTTGACATGTCAAAGATCGAATCCGGAAAGATGAATCTGGTCGAGCAGGAGTATGACGTTCAGGATATGCTTCGCTCGGTCGTTTCGATGATACGCTCGAGGAGTACGCAAAAAGAGCTTACATTTGATGTCGTGGTTGATGAGATACTTCCGGGAAGGCTGTACGGCGATGAGGGAAAGATCAGGCAGATACTTCTGAACCTCCTGACCAATGCCGTGAAATATACCCGGCACGGAGGTCTCTGCCTCGATGTTTCCATGACCGAGCGTTCGGATGATATGTGCAGACTTCGTTTCTCGGTCAAGGACACGGGAATAGGTGTAAAACCCGAGGATAAGGATAAGCTATTCGAAGCTTACGAGCGCCTTGATGAGGAGAGCAACAGCGGAATACAGGGAACAGGTCTCGGACTGGATATCTCGAAGAAGTTTGCAGATCTCATGAACGGAAGCCTGACCTGTGAGAGTGTTTACGGAGAGGGCTCGGAATTTATACTGTCAATCGGGCAGCGCATAGTGGATGCAGCGCCCGTGGGAGTCTTTACCGAGCATGACGCGAACGAGGCAAAGGGACCCTATGTTCCTCAGTTTGTGGCTCCGGATGCCGATATTCTCGTAGTCGACGATACTCCGATGAACCTGAATATCATCAAGGGCCTTCTTAAAGCCACGAAGGTCTTCGTTACGACTGCGTCAAGCGGCGAGGAATGTCTTGAACTCCTTGAGAACAGCAGCTTCAATGTTGTTCTGCTCGATCATATGATGCCCGGAATGGACGGTGTCGAAACCCTCGCAAAGATACGCGAGAAGTACAAGGATCTTCCGGTATACGCCCTTACGGCCAATGCATCTGCCGGAGAAGCGTTCTACCGCTCGAAAGGCTTCAACGGGTATCTTTCAAAGCCTGTAGACAGCCGGGCGCTGGAAAAGGCGATCATGAGCCACCTGCCCGAGGAGATCATTCAGAAGCCTTCGCTCGAGGCTCAGAGCGAGGAGCTGACCGAATTACCCGAGAATCTGCTGTGGATCAGAGAGACCGAAGGTATCGACGCGGATGCGGGAATTGCGAATTCGGGCGGCATAACGAATTACATTTTTGCGCTTAAACTGTTCCTTGAAACGATAGATGACAACGTTAGAGTATTGACTAATGCTCTCGACGGGAGCAATATCAGATTATACACAATAAAGGTCCATGCCCTTAAAAGCTCCGCGAGGATAATCGGTGCCGCGGCATTGTCAAGGCTTGCCGAAGAACTGGAGAATGCCGGCAACAACGGCGACACGCTATTTATCTCGGAGCACGCGGATGAGCTTATACGCGATTACCTTGCATATAAGGACAAACTCGCGGGGCTTGAAGAAGCGGAAGAGCAGGAAGGGCAGACGGAAGAAAGCGGCAGCAGGGAGCCAAAACCCGAAGCAATGCTGAAGGATGCCTATTCCGCCCTTAAAGAAATGATACCGCAGATGGATTACGATGCGGTCGAGGTAATACTTGACCAGCTCGCTGAATACAGGCTTCCTCCGGAGGATGAAGGGATCATGAAGGAGCTCAGGCACAAGCTGAAGCTCTTTGACTGGGACGGCATGGAAGCACTGACGGAACAAAAGGATTGAAAGGAGAACTGCAATGTCATTGAACAGAATGGTGATCCTCGGACCCAAGGAGAGCTTTATCATCAGAGTTCTTATGAAAAAGGTCAGGGATTCGAGATGTGAGTGTGACTATCTGCCTCTGGATGTTGACAGTATCAATCACGACCTTAATGACGAGGGACTTCTGGTGGCACTCTACATTGACGAAGAAGAAAAGCCTCTTCCGAATGTCATACATTTTCTCGTGGACCGTGCCCAGGAGAAGGACCTCAGGATTATTCTGATCGGCGAAACAGGCGACATCAAAACATATGAAGCCATGATACCTTCGGGTCTCATCTACAGAACTTTCGAGCGGCCGGTTGACAATGAGGACTTCATAAAGTCGGTCATCGACTTCTTCAGGAAGAAGGCTACCGGAGAGTTCAGAAAGCGCCTGCTCATAGTCGATGACGATCCGCAGTACCTTGCGATGGTCCGCGGATGGCTCAAGGAGGAGTACAATGTCACGATGGCCAATTCAGGACTTCAGGCTATCAAGTGGCTCGGCAGGAATAAGGTCGACCTGATCCTTCTTGACCACGAAATGCCAGTAACATCGGGGCCTCAGGTCCTCGAAATGCTCAGGAGCGACGAGGAGACCAGGGACATTCCGGTCATGTTCCTGACAGGCAAGGGCGATAAGGACAGTGTTATGGCCGTCGTTGCATTAAGACCCGAGGGCTACTTCCTGAAAAATATCAAAAAGGATGAGCTTCTCGAAAAGCTGCAGGAATTCTTTATCATGCATAAATAGATAAGATAGAGGAGAATCTCTTAATGTATGATCTGATCAGAACCTATCAGATGGATATTATGCTCGTCCTGTGCTCCGCAAGCGGAACCATAGCCGTGCTCCTGCTGTTTACCCGTTTTCTTACTACGAGACGAAAACTGGTATTGTTCAACATGGAGGTCCTCTCGGCGCTGCTTCTGGGATTTGACAGACAGGCATATATTTATTCGGGAGATATCAGCCATACCGGCTGGGTCATGGTAAGACTCTCCAATTTCATGGTTTTCTTTCTGACATCGGCTATCGTTCTGGCGTTCAACCTCTTTCTGATGGATCTTTTTACGGGAGAGGGCAAAGTCAGGGAAAGTGTTCCTGTCCGCCTTAAAGCGGTAATGGGCATAGCGGTAGTCGGAATGATCATGTCCGTTGTATCTGCTTTTACAGGACTGTATTATTATTTTGACGATCAGAACATCTATCACAGAGGAGCGGGGTTCCTCATCGCTTATATCATTCCGGTCATATGCCCTCTGATACAGTACACCGTAGTCAGGCAGTATCGTAAGAGCCAGAGCCGGTTTATCAACATCGCGCTTACTCTTTATATCTTTTTTCCGCTCGCTGCGGGTATCATTCAGATCTTTGCGTACGGTCTTTCCATCGTAAATATGGCGATGGTCATCGTTTCCGTATCGCTGTATATCTTTACCTATCTCGATATCAACGACACCGCTGTCAGGGCGCATGAGCTCGAACTGCAGAACCTTGAAGAAGAACAGAAGGGCATGAAGCGTCTTTTTGACCAGACTGCCACTGCTTTCGTCGAGTCCGTCGAGAAAAGGGAGGCGTTCCTTGAAGGCCATTCCCTGAAGGCCGCTTCGATCGCAAAGAGGATAGCCGGGGAAGCCGGAAAAAGCGAAGAGGAATGCGACAGGGTCTATTACGCAGCTCTCCTTAACAATGTGGGAACAGCTTCGCTCACCGACAGTAAGATAGAAGAAGCCGGCATATCCGGAGAACAGGGTGAAGCCGCGCGGCGCGAGAAGGCACAGATCACAAACGAGATCCTTTCGGGCATTACGGAGTATCCCTATCTGAGCGAGGTTGCGGGCGCAAGCCATGAAAGGTTTGACGGCAGCGGATATCCCAACGGTCTTGCAGGAGAAGATATTCCCGAAATGGCAAGGATCGTCGCAGTCGCGGAAGCCTACGCCGAGATGAAGTCGGAGACGGCGGACAGGGAGGCGCTTCCCGACCAGATGATAAGGGAAGCGTTTGTAAAAGAGTCGGGCCTCGCATACGATCCGGATTATTCCGACATCATGATACGGATCATTGATGAGAACAAGAGCTTTGACAAGGAAAATGAAAGAACTGTCGGGAAAGAGCTTACCTGCGGCAGCTACAGGGACAGCATCTCAACCGGAGTCAGAGTGTCCGGAAAAGAAGTAACGATCAGATTCTCCTTCGAGCCTACGAGAAAGGAAAGCGGTCTTTTCTGCGATCCTTCGCTGATACTTTTTGATTCCTTCGACCACCGCGTCCATGACAACGGCAAGGCGATAGAAGCATATCATTATCTCGAATACGGCGAGTTCTGGTTTGACGGACGAAGCATAGCAACAAACATCAGCGATATGAGCACGGCTGTTGAGCCCGCGCCTGCCGGTGCTGAGGAGCGAGGATACGTCATCAGGGCCGGAAGGTACGAGGACCATCTGAAGCTTGTGCTCGAAAGTCCGGAGGGAACTGTCGAGACCATCATTGCTCTCCCGGACAGCACATCTGCTTCATATATCGCTCTTACGGGTGAAAACTGCAGGTTGTCGGATATCACCGTTGAATATGGCGAAGAGGAACTGACAGAGGACGCCATCCCGAGGATCTCGGATAAAAAGAGCTTTATCGACAGGATCGAGTCGGATATTCCGAATGTTCAGATCGACAGGACACTGTCGGCGTTCACGCGCGGGATAGAGATAACCGACGGACTCAGGCTGCGGTTCTTCTCGATGAGCCTGCCTTCGTCGTCTCTGGTATGGCATTGCCCGTATGTTCTTCTGTTCTCGTCCGATGACGGAGAGGTCCACGGAAGCAATTATCACGAGTATGTGCTCGTGAAGCTGAACGGAGAAAAGGAGGATAAACAGGAATATGCCTCCAATTCGTTCAGAATGAAGAAAACCGAGGAATTCCCCGGATGGGACAGGTGGAAGGATTCCTGCCGGGAGGGCATGGAGTTTGAGGTACGCTTCAGGAAGAAGGGGAACAGGATCACGATCGGAGCGGTAAATATGGGGATCACGGTTGAAGATACTCTGGTGATCAATGACGGCGCGGAGCATGTATACGCGGCACTGACCGGTGACCAGGTCGCACTGACCGATATCAGGATACTGTGACTTAATGCTTGCATACTTGCGGAGCGGAGTCTATAATGTATAAAAAAGTTGCGAAGCGATTCGCGAGGTTGGCCTTTTATCTGTGAAGTGGGAGGAAAGAATGGATAAAATACTTACTATCAGCAGACAATATGGAAGCGGCGGACGTGAGATAGGACAGAAGCTCGCTCAGGGATGGGGGATCCCTTTTTATGACAACGAGCTGATAACACGCGCGGCCAAGGAAAGCGGCTTTGCCGAGATCGCGTTTGAAACTGCCGAGTCAAGGGCGAACAACTCACTGCTGTACTCCATAGCGAGGGGAACCTCTACGTTCGGAAATCAGGAGATCGGCTTCTCCAATCTCTCACTCGACGACAGGATCTATCTCGCGCAGGCGGATGTCATCAGGCAGTGTGCGGCGGAAGGCCCCTGCGTTATAGTCGGAAGGTGTGCGGATTACATTCTCCGCAAGCTCGATAACACCGTTAACATATTTGTATATGCCGACCTTCCCTTCAGGGCGGAACGTGCGGTCAGGATCGACGGCATGAGCCCCGAGAAGATCGAGGACAGTATTTTAAAGATCGACAAGCGGAGGGCCAACTACCACAACTTCCATACCGGTGAGAAGTGGGGCAAGATAGAGAACTACTCGCTCTGTATCAACTCCGCAAAGGTTGGAATCGACAAAGCGGTTGAAGTTATCCGTGCTTACGTCGACGGAATGTGAAAAACATGAGACAGATCCTTGGGATACGGGATCTGTCTTTTTTATTGCCTGCGTAGTGCTTCTCTGAACGTGATTTGAGAATAATTCCCGCATGGTGACATATCCGGATATGTACATAGGTAAGACTGTTAAAATGAAGGGCATCTATGCGCGCTTCAGCGACGAGGCTACAGGCGAAAACTACAATGCCTGCATCATTCAGGACGCGACCGCGTGCTGTGCGCAGGGGATTGAATTCTGAAATCAAATCTTAAACGAAAATTAATGGAACCGATAGTTGTTTCAGCGCGTCTAATTGTGTAAGATTAAGATACACCTAGTATCGAATGAGAGGAGCATGATCAAGGTTATAGCATGGAAGATAATAATGTGATCATCGAAGTCCGAAATGCCAAAAAGATATATAAGATGGGTCAGGAAAGGATAAAGGCGGTCGACGGCATCAGCTTCACCGTTAAAAAAGGTGAGTTCTGCTGTCTGCTGGGAACCTCGGGTTCCGGTAAATCCACTCTCCTGAACCTTATGGCAGGTATCGAGAAGCTTACAGACGGCGATGTTTTTATTAAAGGACAATCGATCAGGAAAATGAGCGAAAACAAGCTCAGCAGATTCCGTCAGGACAATTTGGGGTTTGTATTCCAGTCCTACAATCTGCTTGGGTCTATGACCGCTCTGGAAAATGTCGAGCTGCCGCTGGTCTTCAAGAAGGTTCCCGCAGCGAAGCGCAGAAGGATGGCGCGCGGAATCCTGAAGAAGGTCGGCCTGTCCGAACGAATGAATCACAAGCCCAAGGAGATGTCCGGCGGACAGCAGCAGCGCGTCGGAATTGCGAGGGCTTTCGTCGCGAGACCCGAGGTGGTTTTTGCCGACGAGCCGACGGGAAACCTTGATTCCAAAACAACTATTGAGGTTATGGATCTGATCAAGGCAATGGCTGCCAAGAACAGCCAGACCATTGTCATGGTCACACATGATGTATCGCTTGCCGCGTATGCGGACAAGATAATACGCATCAAAGACGGACACATAGAGAGTATAGAAGAGAATTGCAGGAAAGATTTGACGGAACAGAAGGGGGATCAATCAGATGAAGATATTTAACAGAAGACTTGCAGGCATTGTGGCGTGCCTGCTTTCAGCGATACTGATAGTATCGGGGATGGGAGGAACCGAAGCCGGGGCAGCGGTCACAACGTATCTTACGGTGACCGGGACAACACCCGTCATTTATCCCGGAAAAACAACACATGTCAGCGTACCGGTTTCTCTTCAGGATCAGAATTTTTACTTTACTGTTTCGTTCTTTAAAGCAACTGTTCTTGAAGGTGATCTCACGGTAAGCAACTTAACCGTCAAGAACAAGGATGGCTATAAGATACCGGATTACTACAATGATATTTCTTCTTCCAACGGTTCAAAATATACTATTGAATTTGATGTGACCGCAGATGAAGAACTGGCGATCGGAAAGTATACCGTCAGGATCTCCGCATACGGAAACGACTGGTCGGATGAATCGGATTCGGATGTTACGGTGACTCTTGCCGACATAGATGTGGCTGTTAAATCCGAGCTTGCGCTTCCCGATCTGATCATTACCGGTGCAACTTTTGGCAAGGATATTTTCCAGGGTACATCTTCAACGATGACTCTGACGATCAAGAACGCCGGAGATATCGCAAGCTACGGAAACACCGTTACCGTAAGCTTTCCTTCGGGTGTAAAGCCCGATTACAACGTATCAAGGGTAAAGATCAGCGACCTCAGGGCCGGCGAAACGACCAGAGTCGAGATACCGTTTACTGTTCAGCAGAATGCAGAAACAGGAAACAAAGAGATTCCCGTTGTGATCTCGGGTAAGACAAAAAAAGGAACTGCAGCTTCTTCCGAAGGACAGTCCGTCTACATGACCATCCTGTCCTCCAATCAGAACGAGCTGGCTAACAAGCCCTCTCTTTCGGTAACCACGGAGAACAACTACAAGGATATAACACCCGGCGCGAACGACAAGATCGTTCTGCAGCTGGCCAACATCGGAGGACTGACCGCGACCGATATCAAGGTCAGCAGCGACAGCTTCGGTGTTTCGAGCGGCATCACCAAGACCTACACAACGGACAGTATCGCCGTTGAGGACATAAGAGCCAAGAAGAACAAGAGCGTAAAGATTCCCTTTACCGTTTCCGGGGATATCACTGCGGGTCTTCATGAGATCGTCATCAAGGTAAACTATAAGGACGATAAGGGCACCGCCTATGAAGAAACGCTTACCATGTATCTTAAGGTTGCGGCGGACAAGGCAGGTAAGGACTCCAAGAACAACCTCGTTATCAAGAATGTTTCGCAGAGCCCCTCAAGCCCCTATGCCGGAGGCAGGGTAACTATCTCGTTTGATATCATGAATGACGGCGATTCCGCAATCAGCGACCTGAAGGTTTCGGGAACAGGACTCAGCAGCAGCGGATTCGAGCCGGTTTCCAACGATCCCACCGTATCTGTCGGAACCATCAAGGCCAATGCGTCCAAGCATGTAAACATCACATTTAAGTGCGGCAAGAACATTTCCGAGGGCAGCAATCCCTTAGGACTGGTTTTTGAGTATACCGATGCCAACAGTCAGGTCAAGACTGTTGAAAAAAGCCTGTATGTCCTGAATGTTATCCCTGCGGGCGACGGAACCAAGGATGTCGGACGTCCTAAGCTGATCGTCAGCGAATATGCTACCGACGAGGATATCCTGAAGGCCGGAAGCGCGTTCGGTTTTACATTTACTCTCAAGAACACTCATGCTTCGAAGACCGCCAAGAATATCAAGATCACGGTTTCCCAGGCGGACGGAATATTCGAGCCCGAAAAAGGAACCAACATCTTCTACATCGACGAGATCAAGGCGGGCGAGGTAGCGGTTCAGGAGATCCGTCTTAAGACCAGGTCCGATGCGACCACCGGAGATTATCCTCTCAGCCTTAAGGTTGAATACGAATACGACGACATGTCGGAGGTCGACAAGGAGAAGGGCGGAGTAAGCGAAGAGAATACGATCAAGCTCCGCGCTATCGAGAACTACAGACCCGTTATCGAGAATATCAACATGGATTCCTATGCAGGAATCAATGTGGGCGAGCCTGTCGATCTGAACATGGAATTCTACAACATGGGCAAGTCGACTCTCGGCAACGTTTTTGTTACGATCGAGGGCGATTTCGAGCTGGCCAATCACAGCAACATGAGCTATGTCGGCGCAGTTAACGGCTACAGCTCGGAGTATATCACGGTTTCAGTCGTTCCGCTGATGAGCGGAGATGCGACCGGTACGGTAACGGTTCACTTTGAGGACAGCAACGGCGATGAGGTAACCCTCTCGCAGGATTTCTTCCAGTATGTTAATGACACCAGCTATGATCCCGGCTTCGATCCCGGTTTTGATCCCGGCTATGATCCGGGCTTCGATCCCGGTTTTGAACCGGTAGATGAAGAGGACGGCGCCAAGAAGATACTCGGCCTTCCTCTGTGGCTCTTCATACCCGCATGCGGCGCTGTTGCAGGCGTTGCAGCGACCATTATCGTTGTCATTGTAAAGCGCAGGAAGAAGAAAGCCGGGGTTGAGGAAGATGAGGATTATTGATCTGATCAAGATGGGCCTTCGCAACCTCTTCAGGCGTAAGGCACGAACGATCCTTACGGTCGTGGGAGTCGTGATCGGTACTGTTTCCATCGTAGTCATGATCTCGGTCGGAATCGGAATGAACAAAAGCTTTGAGGCTTCAGTTCTTGAAAACGGAAGCATGACGGTCATCGATGTCCAGGCGAATTCCTGGGAATGGGACGAAGAAAACGGTTCCTCGGTCACCAAACAGACGCTGAATCCGCAGGTTGTCGAGAATCTCAAGGCCATCGAGCATGTCAAGAGCGTTACCCCTGTGTTCTACGCGGATGCGCAGTTCTTCAGCGGGAAATATCAGTCGTGGTCCAGCATCATGGTAATGGATATGGACTGCTACAAGGAGTTCGGTTATCCGGCGCTTGAGGACGGAACTTATCCCTCCAAGGAGAATTCCGCGGATACACTGTTCTTTGGTTCCGAATCCATCAACGATTTCTATGACTGGAGCAGCAACCATTACTCGACCAAGACCATTGATCTGGACAGGGATAAGATCACGCTGAAATTTACAACCTATCAGCCCAAGGGCAAGAAGGAATTCGAATATAAGATCGTTAACCGCAAGCGTATCGCGGCTCCAGAAAGTGGCTATTCCGAAGCGAGCTGGAACGTTTTCATGGATATCGATATGTACAGGGACCTTTACACGAAGTATTCGAAGACGCTGAAGGGCGAGGACCGCAAGAAGGCGCTTGAATCGCTGGAGTCATATCAGGCTATACGAATCAATGTCGACAACATGAACAATGTTACCGCCGTTCAGGATGCGATCGAGGCGCTCGGCTTCAAATCGACATCCGACATGGAGTACATCGAGCCCATGCAGAAAACCGCGAAGATGCTCGAGATGATACTCGGTGCGATCGGTGCAGTTGCGATGCTGGTTTCGGCGATAAACATCGCGAATACGATGATCATGTCTATCTACGAAAGAACCAGGGAGATCGGTATCATGAAGGTTCTCGGCTGCAAGGTCGGAGACATCAGAAAGCTCTTCCTGTTTGAAGCGGGAATGATAGGTCTGATCGGAGGACTGATCGGAATCGGGTTAAGCTATGCGGCATCGTGGGCCCTGAATAAATACGGTGCGGAGATAATCGGCGCGATCATGAGCGGAGGCTACAGCTCTGAAGCTGCCGCTGCCGCTTCCGTAATCCCGCTCTGGCTGCCTTTGTTCGGCGCGGCGTTTGCGATGGCGGTAGGTATTGTTTCCGGTTTCATCCCTGCGCTTAAGGCCACAAAGATTTCCGCGATAGAAGCGATGAAGACAAGTGAATGATATCAGTTGAATGATATGGATCGTAATCTCGGGATCAGAAGCGATGCTATGATCCCGATTACCAGGCCTGCAACGGAGCCGCTGATAACAAGTACGGGAAAATAATACAGAACGGCTTGTCCGAGCATGAGCCATGCGAGGAGTATCTGCCCCATATTGTGGCAGAC